>JAGOHU010000054.1 GCA_017995975.1 Negativicutes bacterium | reverse complement strand
TGGATCACTGATGGAGAAAGAATCTGTCGGGTTTTTAACGGCGATTCTAAATTGCAACAAATAACCGGAACCGGCTGTATGAGCGCTTCTTTGTGTGGTGCTTATGCAACAAGCGGAGCCGGAGCTTACTGGGGAGCCGTTACGGGTGTTTTGACCATGAGCCTAGCAGGAGAATTGGCCACAAGAAACTTGACTCCCCAAGAAGGTAGTGGAACTTTGCGAATTCGGATTATTGATGAGTTGAATCTATTAACGGTTGCAAAAATAAAACAAGAGAGCCAGGTGAGTTATGAAATTTGATTCTCAGATATTAGCCCTCTATTTAATTGCCGATAGTTGTTATGATCGTCTAGTGGAAAGAACAGAAGAAGCTTTACAAGGGGGAGTCACGTTTGTTCAGCTCCGAATGAAAGATGAAGAAGGCAAAGCTTTTTTTGAAATGGCGGTTCAAATGAAAGCACTTTGCGATCAATATCAAATCCCTTTGGTGATTAATGATCGAGTGGATATTGCTTTGGCAGTGGATGCGGCGGGAGTTCATTTAGGACAAACCGATTTACCTGTAGAGGTGGTTCGAAAGATATTGGGTCCAGAGAAGATCATCGGGATTACCGGGAGAACGAAAGAGGATTTTGAGAGAGCTGCAAAAGCTGGAGCTGACTACGGTGGCGCTGGAGCGTTTGTTTTTACAGGGACCAAGGCGGATTGCCTTTTGATGACTTTGGAGGAATTTGAAGAGCTATGCAGCCAATCACCGATTCCACTTGTAGGGATTGGCGGAATTACTACAGAGACTAGTGGAAAGATTCTTTCTGCTGGTGCAGCGGGAGTCTCTGTTTGTTCGGCGATTTTGGGAGCCCCGGATATCCAAAAAGCTGCATCAAAATTTCTGAGTGAAAAATTATAGTATGATATAATAGGACAAGTTGGGATGAAAATTCCAACTAAATTATTCATTCAGGAGGATTCGGTGTGAGAATTTTATTATTTTTGATAACAAACTTTGCCATTACAACTGCATTAGGGCTCATTGGTTATATTGCACTCAACTTTTTAGGAATCGACACAGAAGGTATGGGTGGCCTGCTGGTTTACAGCTTGGTTATCGGTTTTGGAGGCTCTCTTTTTTCTCTTTTGATGTCCAAGAGTATGGCCAAAAGATCGGTCGGGGCTATGGTGATTACTCAGCCACAAAATGAGACAGAACGTTGGTTGATCCAGACGATCGAGACTCAATCGCAAAAATTAGGAATTAAAATGCCCGAGGTGGCAATTTACCAAAGTGATGATATGAATGCCTTTGCGACAGGGGCCTTCAAAAATAGTGCGCTAGTTGCAGTGAGCACTGGGCTAATGGAGCAAATGACCCGTGATGAAGTAGAAGCAGTCTTAGCTCATGAGATGTCTCATGTAAATAATGGTGATATGGTGACGATGTCATTGCTTCAAGGTCTGGTGAATACTTTTGTAGTCTTTGTTGCTCGATTGGTCTCGGGCTTGATTGCCAAGAATAGAGGAGCTCGGACACTAATCTATATGGGCCTTCAGATGGGGCTTATGTTTTTAGCTAATATGATCATTATGTGGTTTAGTCGTCGCCGAGAGTACTATGCAGATGCAGGGTCGGCCGATCTGGTAGGGCCTACTAAAATGATTGGAGCTTTGAAAAAATTGCAACAGCCTCGCCTTCAAGAAGAGATGCCCGAAGGATTGGCGGCTTTTGGAATTTCGGGAGCTCAAGACTCACTCTTTAGCACTCACCCATCCTTGGAGAACCGAATTCAAGCTCTTCAAGAAGCAGCTTATAAAGTCTAAGAGTAAAGATAAAACTTTTCTTTTATTAGAAAGGTTTTATTTTTTTATCTAAATCTGGGAAAACAAGGATAAAAATAGTGAGATTTATGATATAATATGGGACAGGGTAATTTCATTACTCTAGGTTTATCTTTGAAGGAGGAAATTTATAATGGATCGATTTTCAAGAGATTCTGTAGGTACTTCGGGTTCTTCTCGAGTACAAGCAGGAATTCAAACTTTTATGGCCAATGTTTATGGCTGGATGGCAGCAGGGCTGTTTATCACTGCAGTGGTTTCCTATTATGTGGCAAACTCTTTTACCTTGATTAAGTTAATTTACACAATCCCCTACGGGACATTAATCCTTTTTGGACTTCAATTAGGATTGGTATGGATGATTGCTGGGCGAATTGATAAGCTTTCAGCAGAAGTCGCAACTGGATTGTTTTTAGTCTACTCGGCTTTGACCGGTGTTTCATTGGCACCGATTTTCTTGATCTATACAAAAAGCTCAATCGCCAGTGTTTTTGCAATTAGCGCTGGGACTTTTGGAGTGATGAGTCTTTATGGCTATACCACGAAAAAAGACCTTTCCTCTTGGGGAAGCTATTTAATGATGGGTCTGATTGGGATGATTATCGCAACCATCGGAAACGTATTCTTCTTTAAAAATACAGGATTATCAATGGCTCTACCTTATATTGGGGTTCTTCTCTTTGTAGCATTAATTATCTACGACACCAATAAACTTCGCCGTATGGGAGAAGAATTAGATGGAAACGAAGAAGCGATTCGCAAGTATGCAGTCTATGGTGCTTTGAGCTTGTACTTAGACTTTATCAATCTATTTATTTACTTACTTAGAATTTTAGGAAACCGCCGATAAAAGCCAAAAGCACTTTCCCGGTTGGGAAAGTGCTTTTTTTAGGGAAAGGTGATCAAATGGATCGGTTTAAAAAGGAAATCGAAGGCTTTCAAAATCAAATCAATCAATGGCAAAAGAAGTATCCTCAGTGGGGAGAAAGTATTGTTTTTAATGAGGATTTACTCAAGCTAAATCCATCGGAAGTACGATTCATTTTGGTAGGAGATAACCCAGGCAAAGAAGAGCAAAAAGCGAAAAGATATTTAATCGGCACTGCTGGGCAAGGAGCTCGTCGTTTTTTTGAAGAAACTGCTCATTTGGTGGACTCTTTTGACCGCCAAGTGATGGTGCTAAATAAGACTCCGTTCTTTACTCCCTCAACAATGGATTTAGGAGAATTATCCGAAGTAGAAGCCTTGCTCGAAGAAAGCCAAAAATATATGGCTCAGCTTATGGTTCGATTCCAGCAAATTTTGGGATGCCCCCTCTGGGTCACTGGCTTTGGGGGTTGCCGAAATGCCAAAGGAGACTGGAACTTTAAGACTGCTAAAAGTCGTCCTCTCGCTCCTTTTTTCAAAGCCTTAAGAGAAGAGATTGAAAAATCCAAAGTGGCAGATGACAAGCTTGGTTTTTTTAAGCACTTTTCCTATGCCCATTTCCAAAAAGATATTCATCGAAATGGAATTCCTACAGATTATTTACAATCTCTCTCGGAGATTGGGAGCGATTATAAGATTAATTTTTCGGATGCAAAATAAGGAAAGAAAAATCAATTCGACATCTTTGTAGGCAGGTTCTGAATAAAAAGTGGCGAAATTATCAAGATGGAACATTTTTAGTTGAATGAATTCCCTTTTGAGTGAAGATAAAAAAGAAGTGAGGTAAAAGTGTGCAACTAGTACATTTAGCTTATCAAGACGAACAATGGTTGCTATGGCTAGAAGGAGAACCTTCTGAGCAAGAAGATAAAGAAACTCCGTTTGGAGGAAGCGAAAAAGACTTAAAAGAATTTTGGTCTCGGTTTTGGCAATCCGAAGAAGATGCTGAGACAACGGAATCTCTTTTCTGGCCTTCTCCAAATTTACAAAATTATACTTTTTATTTACCCAGTGTTCAGGGGGAACCAGTCCAATCAGAATTTTTTCTCTGTTCGGTCAATCAAGATAAAGCGACGAGAACTTCATTTTCGGTTTTGGCACTAACCATTTCATCTCAAGAAGCTCAAGGGATTTGCAAGGCTGCTTCGGAGCAGGCTCGATTGGTCACCGGATTTCGTGCGGCTCCAGAGCTTTGTGCCTGGCATCAATTATTTGAATTTTCCAGCCAACTGGCTTTAGGTGGAAGCTATCTCCCCTCATTGGAAAAAAATGACAAAAAAGAGTGGGCTTCTAGCTGGCTTCCTATGCCTTCAATGGGTGAGCAAGAGTGGCTGATCAAATGGAGCCAACAAGCCCCAGGAGTTATTTTGGCCGGTTTTTCGGGAAGTCGTTTTGAATTAGCTCAAAAGATCATTCAAAAGGAACTCAATCGTATTCTTCGCCGCGAAGCAGCGGAGCGAATCAGCGAAGAGAAACAGCGTCAAGAAGAAGGAATGGAGAAATTTTCTCCTTATCTGCAAAAGATGATTGCAGCAGGTACTTTGTCAGTAGGTCGAGAAAAGGCCAATCGAAAAGAAAACCTTCATGACCAATGGATTCGATCGTTAAAAAGCCCGGACTGTGAATTGCCTTTTTCCATGATTGAAGGAGAGAGATTATTTGAAGAAATTTCTCAATGGCAGGAGCGGTTCTTACACTGGCGCAGTGCTCCTTTGCGCTTAGCTTTGTCTTTGTCTGAGCCAGTGGAAAAAGGGATTTGGCCAGTGACTTATTGGTTGCAATCAGCAGCAGATGCAGATAAAAGGATTTCTTTGTCCCAATTGTGGAAGGGCAAAAAAGAACCAAAGATTGAAGGAGTTAATTGGGAAGGCTCTTTGCGAGAGTGGGTATTGACCACATTGGGAGCCGGATCTTTGATTAGCCCCAAAATCAATTTTTCCTTACGGACTTCTTCGCCAGAAGGGTTTAGTTTAAATACTTCTGAAATCGTTACTTTTTTAGAAAAAGAAACTCCCCAACTTTTAGAAAATGGCTTTGTTTTCTTGTTGCCCGAAGGATGGCAAGGATCGAGAAAGCTTACTTTAAAAGCTCAAGGAAAACTGCAACCAATCTCTGGGGGAGTTGGGCAAAGTAGAAATTTCAATTTATCCTGGAATTTATCTCTCGACGGAGAACCGCTGACCCAGCAAGAGATTCAGTCATTGCTTGTCTCGGAAGATGAATTGATCGAATTTCGTGGTCGTTGGGTCCAGGTTGATCAAGGGGAAGTACAAAAATTGCTGACCCAGTGGAAAAAGCAATCTGAAAAGACACTCAGTCTGGGTGAAGCACTTCAGATGAGCTTGGCCGGAGAATTTTCCGAAGGTCCAATGCTGGATAGCTTGGAAATGGACGACTCTCTGACTGAATGGACTCAGGCCATTGTTAATCGTAAATTTGAAGAATTACCAGTTCCTGAGACTTTGCAGGGGGTGCTTCGTCCTTATCAGATTCGTGGATTTTCTTGGTTGGCCTTTCTAGCTGAATTTGGTCTGGGGAGTTGTTTGGCTGACGATATGGGTCTCGGCAAGACGATTCAAGCGATTGCTTTTTTAGCCCATTTAAAGAAAAGTATGCCCGAAAAAGCGTTTCTTCTTGTTTGCCCTACTTCTCTTTTAGGGAATTGGTATCGAGAACTTGAGAAATTTTGGCCCGAATCGATTGTATATATTCACCATGGCACTGCACGGAAACCGGAAGAATTCAAGACCGCTGTAGAACAAGGTGCAGTGATTTTGACTACTTATTCTCTTTTGAGCCGAGATGAAGAGCTCATCTGCTCGGTTGCCTGGGGAGCCGCTGTACTTGATGAAGCTCAAAATATCAAAAATCCTTTGACTCGCCAGGCTCAAGCCTCAAGACACATTCAAGCTTATGCTCGAGTAGCTCTGACCGGAACCCCTGTAGAGAATCATGCAGGTGACTTATGGTCCATTCTACAGTTTTTAAATCCCGGAATTTTACCAAGCTGGGGTCGCTTCCAAAGAGAGTTTCTACGGCCCATTCAGGAAGAACAGAACGAAGAACAATTGGAACGATTACGAAAAATTGCGTCGCCGTTTCTATTACGCCGCTTAAAAAGCGATCCGACCATTGCGCCGGACTTACCAGACAAAGAAGTATTAAAAGTAATTTGTTCCTTAGGGGCCAAGCAAGCTCAGCTCTATCGAAAAATTCTAGCAGAAGCAGAACAAAATCTAGCAGAAGCCAAAGGAATGTCTCGTCGAGGATTGATTTTAGCGACCTTAACCAAGTTAAAGCAAGTTTGTGCTCATCCGTCTTTAGTGGATGACTCCTGGGCTGCCAAGCGAGCTGAATCAGGTAAGCTGGAACGTCTGGAAGAGATGATTGATGAGATTGTTGAGAATGGTGGGAAGTCCTTGGTATTTACCCAATTTATCGATATGGGGAAAAAACTTCGTTCCACCTTGGCCGATCGATTGGGCAAACCGGTTCTTTTCTATCATGGTGGATTGACCCGTACTGATCGAGATGCTTTGATCGAACGTTTTCAAGCAGAAGAAAATATTCCGGTTCTTATTCTTTCTCTGCGAGCTGGCGGTACAGGGCTTAACTTGACTGCTGCAAGCCATGTTTTCCATTACGATCGTTGGTGGAACCCTGCTGTCGAAGATCAGGCCACTGATCGGGCTCACCGAATTGGTCAATTGAAAGATGTGCAAGTGGTTCATCTGGTTTGTGGGGGGACATTAGAAGAGCGAATTAGTGAACTCATTGAAAGAAAAAGAAGTGTCGCCACTGGCTTGGTTGAAAGCGGCGAGACCTGGCTTACAGAACTTTCAGGTCAAGAACTTTCCCAGCTTTGGGGACTTGACGAGGACAAGGGGGATGTCATATGAGACCCAAAAAAATAACTGCACCAGAACGAGCTTGGTGGTGTGCTGAATGGCTTGAAAGTGCTCGTCATGGGGGACTGAAAACCCGCCTACAAAGAGGGAAAATTTTGGCCAAAGAAGGACGAGTCCAAGAAGTCCTACTTGAAGCCGGGCTTCTTCAAGCAGAGATTCGGATGTCTCCATTGATTAAATATCGTCCTACCATTCAATGGCCGGTTCTCTCGGACTCGAAGCGAGATAAAGTACTGGAAGAATTAGAAAAAAAGCCTCATGTTCTGGCCCAATTACTTAATGGCCAATTGAATTTAGAATGGAAAGAAATTTTTGAATCGGTCGGGATGGAACTATTTCCCAAAGAGTTGGCCGAACTAACGATCGATTGTAGTTGTGGTGACCCTCAGCATTTATGTACTCATCTAGCAGCTCTCTACCACATTGCGGCCGATGAATTTGAAAGAAACCCAGCTGGTTGGTTGGTATTCCGAGGAATTCCTACCGAATCCTGGCAGAAAGCTCTCCCTATGATGTCAGAAAATGGTATGGAAACAGTCGAAGAATTTACTGTCCAGGGATTTTGGGAAGGAGAGAAGTTGACTGCTCTTCCGGTCAATCAAAATAGTCCGTTAAATTTACTACAAAATTTAGGGCCTTTCCCCTTGTGGCAAGGTCAAGGCAAAGGGCCAGCCGAAGGACTAAAGAAATTTTATCTTACTGTGGCTCGGGTTGAGGAAGAGGAATTGCAGGGAAAAGATAGAAGCTACTAAGTAATAATAAAAGGGCTGGTTGAGATGGGTGGCTTGAGGTGGAAGAACAAACCGCTTTGAAGCCAACAAGGAAAGAAAAATTTGGCTTTTATGAAAAGAGTTCTACCTGGAAGTTATGCTCCAAAGAAGGACAAATCTTTCATTGATTGGGGCCTTTGCAAAGATGAGGGATCATCTCCTCCTGGTACCCCAGCCTAAGATAGTCCCTAAAGTAAATTTATTTTAAAATAAAAGGAGTACTTTATGCACGATTCAACGGATCA
This sequence comes from Negativicutes bacterium, assembly GCA_017995975.1. Lineage (GTDB taxonomy): Bacteria > Bacillota > Negativicutes > JAGOZY01 > JAGOZY01 > JAGOHU01. The sequence goes on along the minus strand of JAGOHU010000054.1, from coordinate 2,000 downwards.
AGTAATTGATCTTCCAGCTCTCAAAGCAAAAGCCATAGAGCTTCTACAAAGTACAGAGCGAGAAAATATTGATGGGCTCATCCAATATTTAGACAATCATACCGATTACTTCACTGCTCCTGCTTCAAGTCAATTTCACGGAGCTTATTTTGGTGGCTTAGTAGATCACTCTTTGGCAGTTTATGAAAATTTATGTAAATTAGTAGAGCAATTTGAGATTTCAGCCAAACCAGAATCCATTGTGTTGGTAGCCCTTTTGCATGACTTATGTAAGACTAATTTTTACAAAGTAGGCCATAGAAATCGCAAAAACGAGACCACAGGCCAGTGGGAAAAAGTGGAAGTTTTTGAGATTGATGACAAAATGCCTTTAGGACATTCAGAAAAATCGATTATTTTAATTCAACAATTTATCAAATTGAATAAAGAAGAAACCCTAGCAATTCGTTGGCACATGGGGGCCTTTGATGATTCAGTCCAAGGTGGTTATGGTGGGATGAAAGCTCTTTCGACAGCTTATAAAATGTGTCCACTTGCAGTAGCCATGCATATGGCTGACATGGCAACCAGCTATTTCGATGGAAAATAGGATGGGGCTTTGGATAGCTTTTGGATTTTCTATAAAGATCAGGAAAACTAAAGAAGAGTCGGTTTCGAAGTGAAACAGATGATGAGAAGTTTCCGTCCTAAGGATAAAAAGGCGAGGTGACGAACCATGGCAGAACTCAAAAAAGAAGCTGAAGGTGGATTTCTTTGTAATCTAAAAGACTTTATTCGAGGCTTTTTGAAGATCGGGATGGGGTCTAATGCACCCAATAAATGTATTGGCTGCGGCAAGTGTGGCCCCGGCAAGCCTTGTCCTTTTGGTGCAAAAAAATTAATGAAACCAACCAATAAAACCTCCTTTTAAAAGGGAGGTTTTATTTCATTGTGAGCCTAGACCTGTTAGACTAAAAATAGTGGCAAAGAGGAGGGACAGAATATGATTTTTTATTTTTCTGGAACTGGTAATTCTTATTATGCAGCTAAAAAAGTAGCAGAAGCTACAGGTGAGAAATTGATTTCAATCAGCCAAGCCTTGAAAGAAAGACAATTTTCCTATGAGCTAGCTGACCATGAAAAGATCGGCTTTGTGATGCCTATTTATGCTTGGGATATGCCCTATTTTATCATTGAGTTTATAAATAAACTTGAATTGAAAGGCTATCAAGATCAGTATGTTTTTGGCTTGTTCACTGGAGGTGGAAAAACCGGAGCTGGCTATGGAGGAGAGAGATTAGAAAAAACGCTTCAAGCTAAAAAAATAAAGTTGTCTGCCGGATTTTATGTATTGATGCCTGGAAATTATACAGTCGGTTATGGAGCGAAGCCCAAAGAAGTGGAGACCAAAATTTTAGATGCTGCGGAAAAAGAGCTTGTTAAAATTACGGACTGGGTGAAAGAAAATGAGCAAATAACCGAGTACGGGGGTTACCCTATCCCCAATTTTGTGTATCAAGGGATATCTTATTTATTCAATAAAAAAGCGATGGATACGGAAAAATTCTATGTAAAAGAAAACTGCATATCCTGCGGAAAATGTGCGACTAATTGTCCGATTGGGGTCATTCAAATGGAGAAGGATAAGCCGAAGTGGACCAAACCTCGCTGTACAAAGTGCCTCGCTTGTGTAAATCTTTGTCCAGTTGAAGCGATTGAGTATGGAAATTCAACACAAGGAAAAAAACGTTACCAAAATCCACGGGTTTAAATCAAAAGGCTCTATCTAATAAAAATAGATAGAGCCTTTTGGAATTTATGAAAGCTGCTCCTTAACAAATTGAGCCATTCGGCGAACTTCTGGGTGCTCATCTTGTAGAGCTAATTCGATAGAAAGGCTATATTTGTCTTGATAACGATTTAGCATTGCATTCAAAGTGTTCGTTTTCCAACGCCAGACTTTGTCTTCCGGTATATACCAAAATTTGGGGGCCATAACGGTTCGTAAGTACTCATAGTCC
>JAGOHU010000053.1 GCA_017995975.1 Negativicutes bacterium | reverse complement strand
TCCACCAGTTTTGCTGAGTACTTTCGTAATTGCAGCAGTCAGAGTAGTTTTACCATGGTCAACGTGACCAATTGTTCCAATATTAACATGAGGTTTTGTTCTTTCGAATTTCTGTTTTGCCATTTCTATTTGCCTCCTTAGATTTTTTTGACTTTTCTTATCCCACCAAAGACATTCTATAACTATTATATAGCAAAAAAAGAGAATTAAATCAATCGAAAGCAAAATAAAAACCATCCCGTAGGATGGTTGATTTTTATTTTTTTGGTGGCGGTACAGGGATTTGAACCCCGGACACAACGGGTATGAACCGTTTGCTCTAGCCAACTGAGCTATACCGCCCTATATGGAGCTAATGACCGGGATTGAACCGGTGACCTTATCCTTACCAAGGATACGCTCTGCCAACTGAGCTACATCAGCATCGGTAATAATTTGGTTGCGGGGACAGGACTCGAACCTGCGACCTTCGGGTTATGAGCCCGACGAGCTGCCAACTGCTCCACCCCGCGGTGAAAAAAGTAAATGGTGGAGGGAGAAGGATTCGAACCTTCGAAGGCGGAGCCGGCAGATTTACAGTCTGCTCCCTTTAGCCACTCGGGAACCCCTCCATTTACACGAGATAAAACTTTATTTTGGAGCTGGCGAGAGGAATCGAACCCCCAACCTGCTGATTACAAATCAGCTGCTCTGCCAATTGAGCTACACCAGCATTTCCGAAGTAATTATCACAAGGACTATTGTATCGCACCCTGATGATTCTGTCAATGGCTTTTCTTGTTTTTTTCAATTTTATTTTAAAAGTACCAAATCCAAGACTCAAATATCTCAAATCTGCTGCTCTCTTTCACCACGAATATCTAAGTAACGCTCTAACTTGCGCTTCACTCTTTGCAGTGCATTATCAATTGATTTCACATGCCGTTTAAGATCTACCGCAATCTCTTGATAGGATTTCCCATCCAGATATGCCATCAAAACTTTCCACTCTAGGTCACTTAATATTTCACCCATTTTTTCTTCAATATCGCTAAATTCTTCTCGACTAATAATCAGCTCTTCTGGATCCGAAACTCTCGAGCCAGATAAAATATCGAGCAAAGTTCGATCCGACTCTTCATCATAAATCGGTTTATTTAACGAAATATAAGAATTTAAAGGAATATGCTTTTGGCGAGTGGCCGTTTTAATTGCTGTAATAATCTGACGGGTAATGCAAAGTTCTGCAAAAGCCCGAAAAGAAGCAAGTTTATCGCTACGAAAATCACGGACTGCTTTATAAAGACCAATCATACCTTCTTGAATAATATCTTCCCGATCGGCTCCAATCAAAAAATAGGACCGTGCTTTAGCTCGGACAAAATTGCGATACTTATTAATAAGGTACTCCAGCGCCATCGAGCTTTCCTGTTCTCGACAAAAAGTAGCAATATCTTCATCAGACATTGATTCTAATTTTTCATAAAAATCTTTCATCGGTGTATCCGATTTCAAATTGCTCACCCCTTTCGCCCAAGAACATTACTGGATTTCATCATTATAGTTGCTTTATTTGTCCCTCGTCAAGAAAGTTTCACTTTCCAATCCCTTCATGACGCCATTTTTCAAAGACTAAAGCAACATCTGGCTCCAATCGTCCACCAATTTCCGTGCGACTTTTATTGTTCCTCTTCATTTCCATGATTTTACCAATCTCGCTTTGAGTCGCCTTCAATTCAATCGCCATCTCTCTTGAAGAAATACGCAGCGCCCCACTACCAAAGGTTTGCTGTTGTTCCAGTAAGTCAGAAGTAACTACCCGCACTTTCCAGCCCTCACGGATTAGTTGCTGAGTCTCTAGCTCTATCCATTGATCTGCCGTCTCATTTGAACGAGTAAACACAATCTCAAAAAAAGGATTTTTTCTTTCCTTATCCAGCTGCAAACCTTTTCCGTCAAACACAATTTGTGTCCGTAGCAAATGGTAACCACTAAAATTCAAAAGTACCTCAGCCAAAGAATTACGTAGGTCCTCGATATTTTGCTCTTCCTCTGGTTTATACAATTCGTGAATCAAATTATAACCATCAACCAATAACCATTCAATTGATTTACTCATTACGCTTTTCTCTGTCTTTGAACTTCATAAAAACTGACCCCTGCAGCCACTGAAACATTGAGAGACCCTACTTCACCCACCATGTCAATCCGCACAATATAGTCGCATTTGTCTTTCACCAGCCGACTCAGCCCTTTGCCTTCATTACCCAACACAAGTACCAAAGGGCCTTTTAAATTCTCCTGCTTTATTTCCCTACTATCTTCAAGAGCAAGACCGGCAATCCACAACCCTTGATCTTTCAGCTTTTGAATTTCTTGAGAAAAATTCCCAACCTGAGCAATCGGCATTCTTTCCAACGCCCCAGCCGCAGTCTTGGCAGTGGCTGAAGTTACAGGGCTAGAATTTCGCTTAGGAATAATAACTCCGTGAACACCAAAGCACTCAGCACTTCGAATAATCGCCCCCAAGTTACGAGGATCTTCAATTCCTTCTAGCATCACAAGTAAAGGGTCTTCTCCTTTGGCTTTCGCACTTTCAATCATCTCATCAATACTTGAAAAAATAACAGGCGAAATCAGAGCAATAATGCCTTGATGTCGAACATCCGGTAACATCTCGTCCAATTTTCTTGAATTCACTTCTTGGACAACTACCCCCTGCTCACGAGCAAGATTCAAAACCGCTCTAGCTCTTGCCTTGGTTGACTCAGAAACATAGATTTTAGCCATCGGCCGTCCCGAAGTGATAGCAGACTCCACTGGATGAATCCCGCCAATATACTGTACTTCCTTCATCTTTTTTCTCCCTAGTTATTATTTTTTTCTACCAATTCAGAAACTACTGCTTCCAAAGATTTTTGTCCCACCTCTTCAAGGCGTGCGATCTGGTTTGTCTCAAATAAAAAACCCAGTACAGTCTCAAATCCCGTTGCAGTGCGATAATCTCCACCAGCTCTCGCTCTAGTTGGACTTGCATTTCGTCCTCGCTTAAACCAAATGTTCTCTTCGTCAGTCCACTCATTCTTCAAAAGATGCCACGCCTTCGATTGGCCTGTAGCTGACACAATTTTGCTTTCCAGGTTTTGGAGAACCCGGACTTTTTGAAACCCAAATCTAGCAATTTTCTGGCGGATAAATAAAGAAAACCAAGCATCCCCGATATAGGCAAGAGTCAAAGGATCGTCAATATCTATTTTGGATTCTTTTTGGTTAGATAATAAATTCAGTAATCCTTCTCGATCTTCAACAAATTTATTAAAATTCACTTCGCTTCCACTGTACTCCCTCTGTTGAATCAATCAACTGAATCCCGCTTTCAAGAAGATCATTTCGAATCCGATCTGCTAAAGCCCAATTCTTTTCTTTGCGAGCCTCTTCACGAATCTCGATAAGTAATGCCATTAATTCTTTTTCACTTGTATTCACTTCTTCTTGCACAACTTCTGCTGCTTCGAAAAGACCCAAAACACAAATCATTTTCCCCCACACATCTTTCGCTACTGCCAACTCCTCTTGGGAGACATTCCCTAAAGAAGCCTTTTGGTTGATTTCTTTCGAAATTCCATAAAGAGAAGCCAAAGCCAAAGCAGTATTAAAGTCATCAGCCATAGCATTATCAAACTCACTAAAAGCTTGATTCATTTTTTCGATAAATTCTGATCCATCAGCTTTTTCTTTCATATCCGATTTTTTAGCTTCCCAGCCCGCCAGAACTTGATTAATTTTATTTAACCGATCCCACCCTTTTTTCGCTTCATTCATTTGTTCATCCGAAAAATTGAGTGGACTGCGATAATGACTTGAGAGCAAGAAAAAGCGCGTTACTTCCCCTGAATAAAGCTCTAGAATATCTTTCACCAAGAAAAAATTATCCAATGATTTACTCATTTTCTCTTGGTTTACTGTAATAAATCCATTATGAAGCCAATACTTTACATAAGGATGTTTTCCGGTGCAAGATTCAGTTTGAGCAATTTCATTTTCGTGATGAGGAAAAATCAAATCGCTTCCACCACCATGAAAGTCAAATTGATCGCCTAAATATTTTATTGACATGGCCGAGCATTCGATATGCCAGCCGGGACGTCCTTTGCCCCAAGGACTCTCCCAAGATGGTTCCCCGGGCTTAGCAGACTTCCATAGAGCAAAATCCATTGGATTTCCTTTTCTTTCATCTACCTCAACTCGGGCCCCTGCTTCCATATCTTCTAATGTCCTATGACTCAATTCGCCATAACGCTCAAAGCTTTCTACTGAAAAATAAACATCACCATCTACTTCGTAGGCATATCCTTTGACGATCAAATTCTCTACCATTTGGATAATTTCTTGCATATGATCCGAAACTTTCGGGTATTCTTGGACTCTTCGAACATTCAATTGATCCATCGATTCATAATAAGCCGCAATAAATTCTTCTGACAACTCTTTCCAAGTAATCCCACGTTTTTCCGCACTATTAATAATTTTATCATCCACATCAGTAAAATTTTGAATATGTTTTACTTCATATCCCTTGAAGTCTAAATAACGGTGAATCACATCCCAGGTCACAAAAGGACGGGCATTTCCAATATGTGGGTGATTATAAGGTGTCACCCCACACACATAAATACTTGCTTTCCCTGATTCGATCGGAATATATTCTTCCTTCTTTTGACTTTTTGTATTGTAAACTACAATGCTCATAACAAAACCTCCTAAAAAAATAGCGACTTACCCCCTCTTTTCAGAGGCGATAAGCCGCGGTTCCACTCTGTTTTAGACAAAATTGTCTCTCAAGGATATAACGGCATCGACCGGAAGAACCTACTTTTTTTCAGCACTTCAGCTCTAAGGGGCAATTCAAAAAAAGTGTTTGCGATCTTCCACCACCCGATCACTCTCTGAAAAACAACTTTCTTTTACTATTCCTTATCATCGCTTTTATTATTTATTTTTATAATGTGATTTCCAATTGAGCCAAAGTATTTTGAATTCGCTTCTGAATTCGCACCTCACCAAGCATAGGAATCAAATGATGCATCTCAGGACCATGCTTCTCACCAGTCAAAGCCACTCGAATCGGCATAAATACTTTTTTCCCCGGCAAGCCCGACTCTTTTGTAATTCCTTTAAAGAGTGCCTTAACACCATCTTCGGTCATTTCTGTCGTTGGAAGTTTTTCTAAAAACATTTTGATCCCCAGCCAGACTTCCGAATCTTTCAAAAGCTCTTTTTCTTCTTCCCCTTCAAATTGTACATCATCTAAGAAATATTGGCGAACCTCATTCGGAAATTGGGCTGCATAGCTTACATGTTCCCGCTCTTGGTCAATCACCTTTTCCAGCCAAGCTCTTTTATCCGAATCAGCTAGAAATTTATCATCAATAAATCCTGCTTCAATCAATTGAGGAATTGCATTTTCTGTAATTTTTTCGCTAGATAATTTTTTCATATGTTGCCCATTTACCCAAACCAATTTATCCATATCAAAAACAGCTGGATTTTTAGCAACTCGATCTAATGAAAATCGTTCTACCAATTCCTCTAAAGAGAAAATTTCCTGATCATCTTCTGGCGACCAGCCTAGCAAGGCCAAAAAATTATTGATCCCTTCAGGCAAAAAGCCCATCTTACGATATTGATCTACCGAAGTAGCCCCATGACGTTTACTCATTTTGCTGCGATCAGCACCCAAAATCAACGAAACATGGCCAAAATAAGGCACTGCTTCACTTAGAGCATTATAAATCAAAATTTGTCGAGGTGTATTTGATAAATGCTCTTCTGCACGAATCACATGGGAAATTTTCATGAGCAAATCATCAATCACAACCGCATAATTATAAACCGGAATACCATCAGACTTAACAATTACAAAATCGCCAACCCCATCGGATTCGAAAGAAACCAGCCCTCTGACCAAATCGTTGAAAGCAATTTGTTCTCCCAAAGGAACTCTCAGGCGCACTACGAACTTGCCGCCTTTTTCATCATATTCCTTTTGGACTGCTTCAGACAAATTGGCGCATTTTCCACTATATTTAGGGGTTTCGCCTTTTGATTGAGCAATTTCTCTTTCAGCTCCAATTTCTTCTTCCGTACAATAACATTTATAAGCTTTATTCGTTGCTAAAAGTTTATCTGTAAAACCTTGATAAGTATCAAGCCGTTCTGTTTGGCGATAAGGACCATAAGGGCCACCAACATCGGGACCTTCGTCCCAATCCATGCCAAGCCACTTCAAAGCATTAGTGATATTTTCTTCAAACTCACGCTTCGACCTTTCACGGTCAGTATCTTCGGTTCGAACAATAAATTGTCCTCCCGATTTTCTCGCTAAAAGCCAATTAAACAAAGCCGAACGTGCTCCACCAATATGAAGTGGGCCTGTAGGACTTGGAGCAAAACGTACTCTCATCACAATCACTCAACCTCTCCCTAAAATTCATAAATCAATAAACTATTTTACCATATTTTATAAAGATGTTAAAAGAACAATCGCTTCAGCTGCAATCCCTTCACCTCTACCTACAAAACCCAATTTTTCCGTCGTAGTAGCCTTCACACTCACTTTGGAAATATCTGTTTGCAAAGCTTCCGCCAACCGGGCACGAATTTTCAGCATATGAGGCATCAGCTTCGGCTCTTCGGCCATCACTGTAGTATCCAAATTGCCCAATTCAAAACCTCGACTTCGAATCATCTCCATCACTTTTTGCAAAAGAACAACACTATCTGCACCTTTATAACGGGAATCTGAGTCTGGAAAATGAGTCCCAATATCTCCAAGAGCTAAAGCTCCCAGTAAAGCATCCGAAATCGCATGACACAACACATCAGCATCAGAATGTCCTAGCAAACCTTTTGAATGGGGAATCACAACCCCACCTAAAATACAAGGACGATCTTCTGAAAATTGGTGAACATCAAAGCCTTTGCCGATTCGCATCTGTACCTCCTTGCAATGTTTTAAAAACATATTGCCGATCTTCATATCCTCGGGGGTTGTAATCTTTATATTCTCATAATTCCCCATCACCACCGCAACTGGGTGATTTAAATTTTCAACCAGTGAAGAATCATCAGTCCCCACAAAATGTTGTTTTCGAGCTTCTTCATAAGCTTCTTTCAGTAAGCAGGCCGAAAATATCTGAGGTGTTTGAATTTGCCATACTCGTGAACGAACCAACGTTCGATCCACTTCACCAAAAGTAGAAACCTCTTTTACTGTGTCCTTTGCAGGAACTCCAGCAATTGCTGCTCCCATCTCCCGAGCCTCTTTCAAAACTCGCTCATATGTATTAGAATCCACAAAAGGCCGCGCTCCATCATGAACCACCACCATTTGAAATTCTTCACCCACTGCTTGTAGAGCATTGAAAATCGATTGTTGCCTTTCTTCCCCACCAGTAACAAACGAAATAGAAATATTCTCAATTTTTAATTCATCAACAATATTCTGAAATTGATCCCTTTCCACATCCTGAATCGGAATAATAAAATGGGATATCCCAAATCCAACCAACTTCTTTAGCGTATGAGCAATAATCGGCTCATTTTCTAAAGGCAAAAATAATTTATTTCGACTTGCCTGCATTCGATTTCCACTTCCAGCAGCTGGAACAATTGCAATTACCATACCCTTCTCCTTAAAAAAAATCATTTGGGACGAACAAAAATCATCCGTCCCGCAGCAGTTTGTAAAACGGAAGTAACTACCACATCGATCGTCTGCCCAATCAACGCACGCCCTGCCTCAACAACCACCATTGTACCATCATCCAAATAACCAATCCCTTGAGAAGATTCCTTCCCTTCCTTCATAACTAAAATCGTCATCTCTTCGCCGGGAAGGAGAATTGGTTTAATGGCATTGGCCAATTCGTTAATATTAAGAACCTTGACCCCTTGAAATTCGGCAACTTTATTTAAATTGTAATCATTCGTAAGAACCTTGCCGCCCATCTCTTGACCTAATCGGACAAGCTTCGCATCCACTTCCGAGATATCATCAAAATCAATAGGTTCGATCCGCACTTCCATATGTTGTTCTTTTTGCAGCAGATTTAATACATCCAAACCTCTTCTACCTCGATTTCGTTTCATCCCATCCGATGAATCTGCAATATGTTGAAGCTCGGCCAATACAAACTGTGGAACCACTAAGACTCCTTCTAAAAAGCCGGTACGACTTAAATCAACAATTCTTCCATCAATAATGACACTGGTATCCAAAATTTTATAATCCAGACTCAAAGCAGCTGACAAATCTTCTTTATTCTTGATCCAACCGACCCGAGTAAAGAATTGATTAATATCCTCTCGTTTTCGAATACTCACATTCAGCCCGACATAGGCAAAAATCACACTAAGTATGATTGGGATGTAGTCTCCAATAAAAGGGAGATGGTAAACTGCTAGGCCAAATAAATTCGCCATAATCAATCCCACGATCATTCCAACTGAACCAACAATCATGTCCGCAATAGACATCAGATTGATCTTGCGCTCCAACCAATAAGTAAATTCCCAAAGTCGTGAAATTAATAAAGGAGCCAAAAAATACCCACAAATACCACCAATAAAACCGCCAAACAAAAGAGTAAGCACTGTTGACAAGCGCACTCCTAGCCAGCCAATTTTCCAAATTTCTGATTCAACAATGGACTGAATATAAGGAAAAATCCATTGCATTAACAAAAAACCACCGGTGGCAGTAAATAATACTATTACTAGCCTTAATATCCGGTCTATCATCCTAATCCTCCTCATGTTCTCTCTAAAACCATTCACTGATAATGTGTGATATTATACCATATTTGCTCAGCAAAATTATGTTTTCTTACCAAATTACTTCGAATTACTTTTTTTCATTAAATTTAAAAATTCAATAACTTCCTGAATATGAGAAGCTAATTGAATTTTATATTTCCCTTTTACCCCAGCTAGATCCTTTTGATTTCCTCGAGGGACCACAAAAGTAGAGTAGCCCAAACGACTAGCCTCGCGAATCCGTTGCTCAATTTGTGGTATTGAACGAATCTCACCGGTCAAACCAATCTCACCCATCACCACAATCTTCGAGTTCAGGCTAATTCCGTAATAACTAGAAACCAGAGAAATCGCGACTGCTAAATCTGCCGCCGGTTCATCTACCTTTAAGCCTCCAATTACATTAATGTAAATATCTTGAGAGCTCAAGGGTACCCCTACTCTTTTCTCTAAAACTGCCGACAGCAAAGCAAGCCGCCCTGTATCAAAGCCAGCTGCCATTCTTCGAGGTGTACCAAAACAACTCAATGAAACCAACGCCTGAATCTCCACCATCAAAGGTCGCAGCCCTTCCATACAGGCAAACACAATGGAACCAGGAGCATTTTCGGGTCGCTCTTCTAAAAGCAAAGAAGAAGGATTCTCTACTTCTTTCAATCCTTCTTGAGTCATTGTAAAAATGCCGCTTTCATTAATACTACCAAAGCGATTTTTTATCGCCCGAAGCATCCGAAAAATATGGTTTTGATTGCCTTCAAAATACAAAACCCCATCAACCATATGTTCCAGCATTTTCGGCCCTGCAATAGCCCCATCTTTCGTCACATGACCAATGATCAAAGTCGAGATCGTACTTTCTTTTGCCAAGCGCAAAAGATGTCCCGTACACTCTCGTACCTGACTCACACTACCCGGTGCAGAGGCCACATCAGGTA
>JAGOHU010000052.1 GCA_017995975.1 Negativicutes bacterium | reverse complement strand
GGAAAGAAAGGGATTTATGAGACCATTGGTGTTGTCACAAAGGTAACTTTATAAATGGATTGAGAATTGGATGGGAAATTCGATGCAGTATTGAGCTGGAGGCGAGGTTGATAGATAGGGGCCTGATGGGTGTTTTATACACTAGATTAATAGGCCGTTGGAGGAGTTGAGTTTGCAATAAAAAAACTGATAGGAATGAGGAAATATCTATGTGAAAAATGTATGGAAAGTGAAGTATTTTCTGGTCGAATTGCTTCTTTCCGTGTATAATAGATGTGTATATAGAAGGGATTTAATAGGGGAAGCTTTAGGAGTTGTTTCGGATTCTTTTTGCTTCGTTTGGGTTCTTTTGGTTTGTTTAGGATTTATTCGGATTGGTTCCGATTGGCTTGGATAAATTGGGTTTGGTTAGGATTTATTCGGATTGGTTCCGATTGGCTTGGATAAATTGGTTTTCAAAAAAAATGATTCGGCTGATTTGGATTGACTGGGTTTGATTGGGCTTGGTTAGGATTTATTCGGATTGGTTCCGATTGGCTTGGATAAATTGGGTTTTGTTAAAATTGATTCGGCTGGTTTGGATTGGCTTGGATAGATTGGGTTTGGTTAAAATTGATTCGGCTTGTTTGGATTGACTGGGTTTGATTGGGCTTGGTTAGGATTTATTCGGATGGGTTCCGAGTGGCTTGGATAAATTGGTTTTCAAAAAAATGATTCGGCTGATTTGGATTGACTGGGTTTGATTGGGTTTGATTAGGATTTATTCGGATTGGTTGGGTTGAATAAGTGATTTATGTAAAGAGAAAGGAAGCGGTACAAATGAAGATTTTGAAAAAGAGTAGCCTTTTTTTTGTAGGCTTTTTAATGGTTTTAGGTTTATTTGTGTTAGGGCAGTTTGGAAATCATTTGGTTGCTTATGGGGCTACTGAGTGGGTTGCACCAGGCTCTAATCTTGAGGATAATGAAGAAACTGTGATGGGAAAAGTGGGTCAAGGATCGATAATTGATCGGGTAAGTCGAATTGATAATTTATTGGTTGGGGTTGACCAAACTGGTGCTGTAACGATTCGGATTCAGAAACAAACCGAGCGTTTGCGTGGTGGTAGTGAAGAAAACCTATCGATTATTGGTCGTTTGAACGGAGCCGAGTGGAGTCTAGATCGTAAGATTTCAAATGAGCCTTTAATTTACCGAATCACTGACTTAGAAAGTCGGGTCACGGGAAAACTTTCTAATTATTCCTTAGAGACTCGCAGTAAAGAAATTGCAAAAAATGTGGTAGATACTTCGGTAGTTGCAAAAGTTACCATTCCAACTGAAACTTTGATTTGGGTCGAATTTATTGATCCGGTCAGCAGTGAATCTGCTCAAGTTGGTAGTATTGCACGATTTAAAGTAGCAGAAGATGTGTGGGTTAATAATTATCTCGTTTTTCCTAAAGGAGCTTTGGGAAAAGTGCGGGTTGAAGAAATTGTGAAGGCGAAGAAGTTTGCTCGTAATGGTAAATTAGTCCTTTCTATTGAATACTTGGAGTCGATTGATGGTAGTCGTGTCCAGGTGATTCAAGGAGATAAATCGATTGAAGCTACTGCATCTTATGGAGCAGGAGTTTCGGATAAAGCAAGAAAAAATCTGATCTTAGGTTCTTTAGGAGCTGTTAAAAACGCATTTTTTAGCAATTCTAATGCGGTGATTAAAACTGGTGATCAGTTTTATTTACAAACCGAAGGTGAGCATGAAGTCATTTCAATTCAGTTGTAGTAAAGGATGATTAAAGAATGAAGAAACGATACTTCCGGCAGCTTTCTTTGTTGGGGGCAGCAGGTCTTTTTGGTCTATGGGGAAGTTCGTTTGTGTACGGAGACACAACAAATCCAGTAGAACCGAAAACAAATTCTGCTGTGATTAGAAAAGATACAACTGATTCAGATTCTTTGGATAAAGGGATAACTGAGCCTAAAAAAGAATCTGCTGAAATTACAGCGGATCATCTGGAATATAACCAGAAAAATGGCGATTTTTCGGCCAGTGGAAGGGCCCGAGTTATCTGGAGTCTTGATCGATTGCGAACCGAGGTGGTCGTTGGAAATTCTCAAACTGGCGAAGTTACTTTTCCAGAAGTAGTGCAGGTTAATTCGAAAGATGCGGCTTTGCAAGTAGCAGAAGGAACTTACAATTTTAATACCCAAAAAGGGGTATTTAATGATGGTAAGGGACAGGTGAAATCTCGCTATTTTACAGGGGAAAAAATTATTCTAAACCCGAATCATATGGAAATTCAAAATGCTAAGATGGCCAAGGATGGTTCTCTTTTAGAAGAGGGGAAGAATCCTGCTATTTCCTTGCGATCAAGTCGGGTGGAAGTGATTCCAAATGAAAAGATGATTTTTCATAAACCGACTGTTTATATTGGACCTCATAAATTTTTACAAATGCCGACTTATTCAACTAGTTTGAAAGAAGATGCGAAGAATTCAGAGATTCCTTTCCCGAAGATCCGCCGGGATTCTGATTTAGGTATCTCATTGACTTATACCCAACCTATTGCTTTGCCAGCCGGAATCGATGGGCGAGTGAAAGTAGGGTACTATCAACATGGAGATTTTAAATATATTGCTCAGGCATCTAAGGGAACGAAGATTGGTTCTTTTGCAAGTTTGTATGGGAAAGAATATAATAGTGACAAAAATGTTTGGGTAGAGAAAAGCCCAGAATTTACTTATCGAACACCAAATATTAACCTGAATAAAACGGGAAGTTTATACGCTTATGTTTCTGGGTTGGCTGGACATTGGAAAGAAGGAAACTTGACGTCTTGGCGGTATGAAGGGGAAGGCTGGATTGTTCATAAGCCGATGCGTATTGGGGAACAAACTCAATTTTCATATGGCGGTGGGGTTCGTTATGTTCGAGAAGAAAAGTGGGATAATGACTTTACCCAGCTTCGGGGCTTTGCACTTGTAGAGCATCAATTAAGCTCCAAACTTTATAGTAGTTTATCTCTTGAATCAAATGGAAATAATAAAGCGATTTTTAATTATCGAAGTACTGATGAAGAGTTTATCTTACGACCTTTTATGAGCTATAAGTTGGATTATCGAAATCAAATTCAAGCCGGCGTGATTTATGATATTAATAATGGGGAAGTAAGCAAGTATAAAGCAGGATGGCTATATGATCTTCGAGGCTTCCAGTTGGAGCTTACTTATACTCGAGATGAAAATAAAGATAGTAAAAATGATTTTGATTTCAATATTCATACTCGAATGTTCTAAATTAGTTATGAAGGAGTAGTTGAGATGATTGCAAAAGAAGCTTTTAAAGCCTATGATTTGCGAGGACGCTATCCAGAAGAAATTAATGAAGAATTGGCTTACCAAGTAGGTAGGGCTTTTTCGGTGATTTATAAGCCGGAAAAGGTGATTGTTGGTCGAGATATTCGTCTTACGAGCAAGCCTTTGGCAGACGAATTGATTCGAGGCTTTATCGATGGAGGCACCAATGTGATTGACATTGGTCTTTGTGGCACTGAGCAGGTATATCATGCAACAGGGGCTTTTGAAGCTCAAGGCGGTGTGATGATCACTGCGAGCCACAATCCAATGAATTATAATGGGCTGAAGCTGGTAAAAGAGGGAGCTCGGCCGATTAGTGGAGATACAGGTCTAATGGATATTTATGCTTTGCTTGAAAAAGGCTTATTTGCTGATGGACTAGCCGATGGAAGGTCAAGAGGGATTGTTGAGACTGTTGATTCGACCGAAGATTACCTGACTCATTTACTGGGGATGGTAGATGTTTCTCAGATGAAACCGCTCAAAATCGTTGCGAATGGTGGGAATGGTTGTGCGGGGCCCATTATTGAAGCTTTGGAGAAGAAAGTACCCTTAGAATTTATAAATCTTTATATGGAGCCAGATGGGACTTTTCCTAACGGGGTTCCCAATCCTTTGTTGCCAGAGAAAAGGGAAGATACCGCAAAGGCAGTGCTTGAAAATCAAGCAGACTTAGGGATTGCCTGGGACGGAGATTTTGATCGCTGCTTTTTCTTTGATCATAAAGGACGATTTATTGATAGTTACTACATTGTTGGGTTTTTGGCGGAAATTTTTATCCAATCAAATCCTGGAGCAACGATTATTTATGATCCTCGAGTCATTTGGAATACCGAAGAAATCGTCAAAAAATTTGATGGTACTCCGATCGAATGTCGGGGTGGCCATGCTTTTATGAAAGAATCGATGCGAAAATATGGTGCGATCTATGGGGGCGAAGCTTCAGGGCATCACTTCTTTAAAGATTTTCACTACTGTGACAGCGGGATGCTACCATGGCTTTATGTAGTATTAGAGCTTTCAAAGCGGGGTTGTACCCTTGCAGATGTTGTGGATGGGGCGATGGAGAAGTATCCTATTAGTGGTGAGATTAATCGCCGAGTAGATGATGCGGGCAAAGTGATTGCTAAGGTGGAAGAAATTTATACACCTGATGCGGTTTCGGTGAATCATATTGATGGGCTTTCGATCGCTTATCCGGATTGGCGTTTTAGTTTACGAATGTCCAATACGGAGCCCTTAACTCGTTTAAATGTGGAGAGTCGTGGAAATCGCAAGTTATTAGACGAAAAAGTTGAGGAATTACTGGGGTATATGGGCGGGGAACCAGACAATCATTAGAAAGAAGGGGAAACCCTTCTTTTTTCATACATGGGTGTATGTAAAGTAGAAAATTGGTAAAGGGGTCGTAGGGGATGAAGATTGGATTAGAAGGCGGATTTATTTTTGATGTGACTTATTTAGCTGGGGCAGGTAAAATCGAAGAACACCAATTAGAGAGTTGTAGAGATTTGTTTTTGAAGGCTGAAGAGAAAATGACTATGATTCGTAAAGAGGGAGTCTATGAAGGTCATTTTTCGAAAGATGGGACACCAGAACCGGTTCTTTTTCCTGGTCTACTTCAACCGAATCCAGAGAAGATGGCTCGCTTAAAAGAAATTACGGAAGAAGCTAAGAGGCAGTATGATACGGTGATTTCATTTGGAATTGGAGGCTCTTATCTGGGAAATAAAATGCTTTTTGATCTCTTTTGTGGCCCCTATTGGAATCAGATGAGTAAGGAAGAGCGGGGCGGCTGCCCGAAGCTTTATTTTAATGGGGATAATTTAGATCCGGAGCATACGAGCGGATTGATTGAGCAAATAAAGCGTGAGGCTGGTAGCGGGAAGAGTCATGGCAAGAATTATCGATTATTGCTGATCGTTATTTCCAAGTCTGGTGGGACTGTGGATACGATGGCTACATTCTTTGTGATGAAAGAGGCTTTGGAAGCAGAAGGAATCATGCTCGATGTATGGGTCATTACAGACCCAGCGGAGGGCGATAAGGCAACGACTTTAGGAAGAATCGCTGCCCAAGAAGGATGGATTCGTTTTGAAATTCCCGAGGGAATTGGGGGGCGATTTAGTGTGCTTTCCGAGTCGGGACTGGTGACAGCGGCTTTGACTGGAGTCGATGTGGATCAGCTATTGGCTGGAGCGGCCATGATGGATCGAGCTTGTGGATCGGCGAATTGGCGAGAAAACCCAGCCCTGCTAAATGGAGCTTTGAAATGGCTAGGGGCGGAGAAGTATGGCAAATGGATTGAGGTCTTTATGCCTTATGGGACTGACTTGAAGTCCTTGTCGGAATGGTATGTCCAGCTTATGGCTGAGTCGCTGGGGAAAAAGAAGGATTTGGCTGGCAATGAGGTAGACTATGGGCGTACTCCAGTGGTGGCGGTAGGAACGACGGATATGCATGCTCAGACTCAAGCTCATCAAGAAGGGCGACGAGATAAGATCGTTCAATTTGTATCGGTGAAAAAATGGCGGCAGGATTTAAAAATTCCGAATTTGTACCGGGACTACAAGACTTTCGCTAGTTGGAATGGAGTCACTCTGGGAGAGGCACTGGAAGGGGCTAGAAAATCGAATGAAGAAGCTTTAGCCAGTGATGGACGCTGGAGTGCCAATCTGGTATTGGCTGAATTGAATGAGTATCATGTGGGAAGTTTACTTTATTTCTTGATGCTGTCGGTAGTGTATGAGGGGATATTGGCGAATATCGATCCTTTTGATCAGCCGGGAGTGGAGGCGTATAAGAAGATTTTGGGGCCGATGCTTGAGGAGATTCGAGAGAGTAAGACATAGACTACTTTAATGTTTTGCTTGAGTCAGAGCAGAGCTATGTAAAGTCCCAACATACTATTTTATGAAAATTGAGAGCGAGTTGTATGACTCGCTCTTTTTTTATATGAATAAAAATGTTAAAATTCAGATAATAAGTTGCATTTATAGGAGGAACTATTGTGTATTATCATGTCAAAATTGAATGTGAAAATGGAAGAATTTTGTATGGATATGATTACAAAAGAAAAGAGGAAATTATTAATGATTTGTTAATTCCTCATTTAATGGGAAATAATTTTTTTTTTTAGTGGGACAAGTTTGCTACCGGGAAAGGAATTGCGATTTACAATAAAAGAAAGCCCAGAAGTCATAAATGTGGTACAGGAGAAAGAACATGAAAGACGCCAAAGAATTCCAGGTTTAATTGATCTGAGAGGACTTGATAATAGAAGAATTTTTAATGGTGAAAATTTTTTAACAGATATCACTAGAGAGATATTTTATGAAGCTCAAAAACTAATTGAAGCTAAAGTTACATATGAAACAAGTGTTCAACCAACAATATTGCAAGATAAAACTAAAGTTTTTATAGTTCATGGGCATGATAATGAAGCTAAAGAACAAGTAGCTAGATTTATTGAAAAGCTGGGGTTGGAAGCGATTATTTTGCATGAACAAGTGAACCAAGGAAAGACAATTATTGAAAAAATAGAAGCAAATTCAGATGTTGGATTTGCAGTAATTCTTTATACTGCCTGTGATGTAGGTGGGAAAAATAGTCAGGAATTAAAAGCAAGAGCTCGACAAAATGTAGTACTTGAACATGGTTATATGATTGCTAAAATTGGACGTGCAAATGTTTGTGCTTTAGTAAAAGGTAATGTAGAAACTCCAAGTGATATTGATGGAATTGTATATACTCCAATGGATAGTGCTGGAAAATGGCAGACAGATTTGGCAAGAGAAATAAAAATATCCGGTTATGATATAGATATGAATAAAGTTTTTTAAATTAACAATGTTCCCTGATTGTTGGAGGTGAAAGTATTGTCTGATACCGAAAAGCTAGAATATGAAAATAGAGTAAGAGAAAGGATAATTATACTAGAAGAATGGCTGAAAAAAGGAAAAATTGTAATAGCAGATCATCTTGCAAAAGATTTTGAAGAAAGCCTTAGAAACGTTAAATATGACCAGGATGGAAATATTGATTTAAAAACAGTTGATGGACGGATACGGTCTATGGCATTGACGGTAGGACAATGCCAAAGAGAAGAAGACGTAAAATCTCAGATATCCTTATATGAAATCCAAAGACATTATTTTGAAATTTTTGAAAAAAACTTCGGAAAAATGTATGAAGATATGAAGAAAAATAATGGTAATCCACATTTAGTTGCAAGATGGATTAGTGAATCTGATGATGTTCAAGAATTTTCAGATAGAACGTTACCTCAATTGTTAGATATGTTATATAAATTTTGGGAATACTTTGAAGAAGCAAATTTATATCATATACAAGACTTAGTATCTTTGAAGGGAAGTTATGCTGGAGATTTATTTCCATCCTACATGTCAAATATTGCATCGAAATGTGGGATTTATCTAGACACAATTGTTGTTCCTGATCCATATATCCGTATGGGAAATTTTTGGAAACTTCTTCAAACCAAGCAAAAGGTCTACTACTTAATAAAACATGCTTTGAATATTTTAAATTATAAAGAAATTGCTTTTGCGGAATTAAAAACTCCAATTATTGTAGTAGCACCAGAAATCGACTTTTTAGAGGAAGATAGATTGGGCTTTCAAAATGAAAATGTTTTAAAAAATACCCAAAAACATATTCAAGGAGTGTTTGGGGAGATTTTTAGCGATATTGAAGAAGCAAAAGGGTTTTGCAAAGAACTAAAAGATGTTGAAGCAATTATTACTAAAATATCTTGTCATGAACGAGTCTTGTTTGATACTGACTGGACTGAACCTTTATCAAAACAATTAATAAAAGCTTTTCAAGAATATCCACAAAGTATTCGCGAAAAAGAATCGATAGGTGAGCTATATTGGAGGTCAGTATTTGGCCGAATGAAGCAAGCTGAAGATGCTCTTTTTTATAGTCGTGCTCATGGGGGAATTCCAGTTATTGAAGCTCCTACATCTTGGAGATATTTTAATTGGAAGTTAGAGTATGACACACAGGAATCAATTAAGAGTGATGTAAATACCCATTCTTTAGCAGGTCTTCAATTACTTGCAGAAGAAAATATGTGTTGGTTAGGGAAAGTTCCAATTGATACTTTGATTGAATTAAGGAAACAGGATGCACTGCCAGAGCTTCGCGAAATGTTTTCCAAAGGCTTACCAGAATTAATTCAAGCTGATGCAGGTAATTTTAAGGCTACTGGTGAAAAAGTGTTTGATAATATTCGCCGATCTTTCAACAATCATGAAAAAATTATTGAAGACTTTGAAAGACAAAAGGGAAAAATTGGAAAGGAAGTACTGACAAAGTCACTAGTTTATGGTGGAATTGGTTTAGCAGCCTCATGGTTGCTGCCAGGAGCATTAAGTGCTTTACATGGTGCCATTGGTTGGCCTAATATACCAAGTTTAAAAGATGCAAAAAGTGATTGGGATAGAATTCCTGAAAAATTTAATGAAGTAGATGAAAAACAAAAAGAGGAGAAGAAAACTCCAGTTGGGCTCTTATTTTGTGTTGCTAATGAGTAGAGTCGGGTCGAAAATAATATAGAACTCTAGGGGATTATTTTGGAATAAGGTGGCACATGGGGTATCATGCAGGTTGATGAGAAATCAGTGGCCTATTTTTTATGGTTGAATTACAAAAAGCGATGAAAATAAATTTTTGAATTCCTCTATTTTACTTAATTCATGACAAAAAGAAAGGTAAATGATTCTTTTTGTTGAATATTTTAGGTAAGTTAATTATGTTTTAGAATAGGAGGAAGTATTATGGCTTATTCAGGTAGTGGGATCAAAGATGCATCGCCTATGGAGCAATTGGTGATGTGGCTTCGGGATGATTTGAGTGGTGAGTTGGATGCGATTAATCAATATCAATGGCATATTGATAATATTGAAAATGAGGAAATTAAAAGTGTGTTGGCTCATATTCGGGATGAAGAGAAGGAGCATATGGCTGAGTTGGTGAAATTGATTTCTCGTATTGATGAGATTCAAAGGGAGAAATTTTTGACTGAAGGGGTGGATATGAAGGTGGAGCCTCTTGGTGGTTTGTCGACTCAATCGGTGGGGGAAGAGAAGGCCGGTTTGGATACTTTAGTGACAATCGGGTCTTTGAAAACAAAATAAGAGATAGAAAGGGATGAAAGATATGGATTTTTTAGATAGAGGGTCGGCTCCTTTGACGGCTGAGGACTGGGCTTTGATTGACCAACAGGTGGTGAAGGCGGCGAAGGAAGTAATGATTGCTCGTCGAGTGATTGATGTATTGGGTCCTTTAGGGTCTGGGGTATATAGTTTTCCTTATTCTTATTATTCTCCGGGAAAATCGGTCATTAGTCTTTTGGGGGACGAGGATGAGCTGTTGGAGGCGGCAGGACGGCGTACGGTG
>JAGOHU010000203.1 GCA_017995975.1 Negativicutes bacterium | reverse complement strand
TACGGGTAACTAGTAAAAAGCTTTCGCAAGTGGCAGATCGTCAATACGCTTTGAAGCGTCAGCTAGTATTAGAGGGCTACGCCCGCATATGAAATACCCCCGGCTAAGCCGGGGGATTGTTATTGTTCTGAATTCAAAGACATCAAATGATTTGAAGTGTGGTATAATAAGGGGTACAGTTTGTATTTAATAGTAATTTGAAGTAATTTTTGGGAGGCATAAGGGTGGAAGAGTTTCAAGATAATCATAGACTTCATTCAAGCCACGATGTTGCTAGGACCGGAGTACTACTCGGATTAATGATCGTACTTGTTTTGATGGGTATTTTTTTTCCAATTATTGGTGGGTTGGCTTTGTTGATTCAGCCAAGTATTTTATATCTCATTGCTGAACGAAGTGGATTGAGAACAGCAGTTCTTTCAACTGTTGGTGTAATTCTTTTAACGATTTTTTTGATTGGCCCTTTTGAGGCTTTAAAAGCTAGTTTTCTCGATATCTTGCCTAGTTTAGTGTTTGTTATTTTAATGTCCCGTTATATTTCAGTGGGATGGGTAATATTTGGAACTACTATTGGCTATTTTCTGGGTCTTGTGATTGTAGTTTATCTAGGGAGTCAGTTCATGGGGATGTCCTTATCACCCCAGGATTTGATGACTCAAACAGTGGCGATGCTAGATAGTTCTTTGTGGTCTTCTATGATGAGTACAGAGCAAATTAAATTAACTCGTGAACAACTCCCAATGGTGATTAATTTGATCTATGGAATTGGTGCTTTTATGCTCTTGGCTGCTGGGACCTTTTCTGCCTATATTACCTATCGGATTACCCAATATATTGCAAGACGATTTACGAAAAAAGAACTTGCCCCCTTTCCGCCGTTTTCACTGTGGGACTTTCCACTTTGGATGGGATTTCCGGCCATTATTGTCTATATCTGTAGCATTTATATTGGACTTCGTGGCTTAATACTGCCAAGTTGGCTGGCCAACGTATTGATCTTTTTTCAATATTCAAGTGGCTTTTTGATGTTGTTTCAAGGCTTTGCTGTTTCTAAGTTTCTTCTTGAAAAATATCAAAAGAAACCAGTTTACTTTTATTTGTTAATTTTATTTAGTTTTATCATACCAATCATTATGACTACTCTTGTTTTTATTGGGGTTGTTGATTTGTTTTTAAATTATCGCCGGTTACCTAGAAAAAATAAAAAACTCCTTGAGAGGTGAGAAAAATGGATTTATTTAAAGGGGCTGTATTATTTTTGCCGGCTCGCCTGTGTGCAGCGATTGGCTTGGTTGTCGTAATTGTGCTAGGATTTTATAATATAGTGGTTGGAATCACGGCAGTTGTGCTTTTTGGGGTAGTATTCTTGTTTTCTTTAAATCAAAAGAAGCAACAACAATGGGTTTTGACTAGCTATCTGTCTGATCTTGAGGAAGCCATGACCGATACGATAAAGACTGCATTACATGGATTGCCCCAACAAATCGTACTGGCTGATTTGTCTGGTAAAATTCATTGGTGGAATACAGAGTTTGAAGATTGGCAGGATGATCTTGCCAACACGGAACAGACTCTTTTTATGCTCTTACCTGATCTGGACTTGGCTTCGTGCAAGCCAGAGGGGAATATATGGAAATTTTCCAAAAATCATAAAACCTATCTGGCCTATGTTCGTATGGTGGGAGAGGAAAATGCTGAAAAGTTTTTAGCTTTTTATATTTCTGATATCACCAAGTATGAAGAGGAAAGAAGCCAGATCATGGATCGACTTCCAGTCTTGGCTCATATTCAAATTGATAATTATACGGAAGTACTTCAAGGTCTAAGTGAAGAAGATCGGACTGAGCTTCTTGGCGAAGCGAGTAGAAAGCTTTCAGCATGGACTACCAGTCATCATGGAGTATTAAAAAAAGTGTCTGAGGATTCTTATCTTGTCCTTTTTTCACAACAGGATTTGGAATTGATCCGTTGTACGAAAGTTGGCATTCTCGATGAAATTCGCGAGCTTGAGAAGGGCAATAAAATACCAATGACTTTCTCTATTGGAATTGCAGCTGGTGAAGCAACTCCAGCTGAATTGAATGAAAAAAGTCAGGCTGCTCTAGACTTGGCTCTCGGCCGTGGCGGGGATCAAGCAGTACTTTTCTATGAAGGAGCAACTCAGTTCTTTGGTGGAAAGAGTAAAGCGGTAGAACGCTTCACTCGGGTCAAGGCTCGAGTCGTTGCTCAGGCTTTGCGTGAATTAATTAAAGAATCAAATAAAGTTATCGTTATGGGACACAAACAAGAAGACTTTGATTCGATCGGAGCCTCTTTAGGGATTGCTCGAATGTCTTTTGCTCTTGGTAAGTCCGCCGAAGTTGTTTTAAGCTCTCAAGCTCCCGATTTAAATCAATTACGGACCCGAATAGGAATTAACAAAGACGGTTTTCAGGATTATTTTTCTACTGTAGAGGAAGCTCTTGAAGATTTCACAGAAGAAACTTTGGTGGTAGTCGTTGATACTCATCGGCCCGATTCGGTAGCTTCTTCTGAAATCCTGGAGAAAGCACATAAAATTGTGGTGATTGATCATCATCGAAGAACGGAAAATTTTGTATCAAATCCTCATTTGATTTATTTAGAACCCTCCAGCTCTTCAACCAGTGAATTAGTGACCGAATTGATTACCTATTTGGAAGAACGAGTGAAATTAATTCCCTTTGAAGTTTCGATGCTTTATGGAGGAATTGTTCTGGATACCAAGAATTTTGTCGTTCAGACCGGAAGTCGTACTTTAGAAGCCGCTTCGTACCTACGAAGACATGGAGCGAATCCTCAAGAAGTGCAAAAGTTATTTTGGTTGGACATTGCGGCCGTTAAAGAGCGAGCCGAACTTATCTCTACCATGGAAATCTTTGAGGGAGTTTATGCGATTTCAAAGTATGACCATTATGAGAAAGACAATTGTGTGATCGCTGCCCAAGCAGCAGACGAGATGTCTACCTTAGTGGGAGTGAGAGCTAGCTTTGTTCTCTATCCGATTGCTGATGGAGGAACTGCAATTAGTGCTCGTACTCAAGCCAATGTTA
>JAGOHU010000202.1 GCA_017995975.1 Negativicutes bacterium | reverse complement strand
GTACCTTCTTCATCATCCACAACGACTACAGCTAGGTCACCATTCTTTAAATCTTGCTGGGGCTTAATAATTGCAATATCACCTTCGTGAATTCCAAGATTTACCATGCTTTGCCCTTTACAATACAGGGCAAAAAGATCGCCGCCGTGAGGCTCTACTGCGATCTCTCCTTGAGGCTCTTCATAAGCGACTCCACCAGGGCCACAACGAACCGAACCCATAATCGGGATCATTTGACCACTGATCGTCTCTTGAGAACTTAGGGCTCCAATGACTGAAGAGCTAGGGAAGTCTAGGCTAGAAAAGTCAGGCATATGACCTGAAGCAGCCATTAAGTCTTCATAGGTAACTCCTGCTCGAGCTGCAAGGGCTAATTTTTTCAAGGTCTTAGGTTGAGGCGGGTTGACTCGTTCTTTTCGGATTAACTCGGAAACATAGGTCAGACTGACTTGGGCTTCCGCAGCATATTCACTCATCAAACGCCCTTCGAGGGCCTTGGTGAGCAATTTTGATAATTTAGAGGGATTGAAAAGGGTCATAGTGGTTCTCTCCTTTCATCTCTCTTTTAGTATACTGATAAAATGAGTAACAATCAACTACAGTTTAATAAAAATTTTAATAGGCTTGACAAAGTAGTCGGAAGGGACTAAACTACAGTTTATAGAGACCGATTGAGTTGGTCTGCAAAAGGGTTTGTAAAATTTTTTTGACACTAAACTAAACTGTAGTTGTGCATGAGGAGGAAGAAAGAAATGGCAAGAGTAATGGTACGGGAAAGAGAAAAAAATGATCAGCGAGAATGGCTGTTTTTAGGCGTTGGCGCTGGATTTGGTGTAGGGTATTTGATCGCTTTGATGCAACATCAAGCCGCTTTGACCAAAATGCTTAATTCCCTGTAAAAATGAAATGGAAACCTCTAACTGCAGTGGGTAGTTAGAGGTTTTTTTGTTCCAACAATGATATAATTAGAAAAGAAACTCAGTTGATTTTTGAATTAACTGAGCTAAAGATAATGTTTATGAGAAAGAGGGGGACTTCTTGAAAGTATCAGAGAACTTCGAATTGGACGGTAGGTCGATTCGAGTAGTTATTTCCAGAGAAGCTCGTCGTTCTCTTCAATTAAAAGTAGTTGCTCCAGATGAACTGGCAATCAAAGCTCCTCTCAGGTTGGCCGAAGAAGAAATCTATCGCTTCTTGCACCAAAAGGAAAGGTGGCTTCGCCAAAGACTAGACTTACATGATAAATGGAGTGAGTGGCCTAAAGTCCGAACTTATCAGACCGGCGAGCCTTTCTTGTTTCGTGGCGACCAGGTGGAGCTAGAATTTCGTCAGCAACCGGGCTGGGCTCGCTATCAGGCTTTTCTCACTGATGCAAAAATTGAGGTCTGGGGGCCAAAAGAGGAAGGGCGAGATATCCAGAAAGCCTTGCTTCGCTGGTTTCAAGTACAAGCCAAAGAAAAGATCGAAAAAAGGTTGATTGAGCTGGCGAAAGCCTACGGCTTTACACCTCAGAGCTTCACCTTGGGAAACGGTCAGACATTGTGGGGCACTTGTCGGAGTGATGGGAGTATTCGAATCAACTGGCGAGGAATTTTTCTCCGACCGGAAGTACTGGATTACTTGCTGATCCATGAGCTTTGTCATCTAAGGGAAATGAATCATTCGCCTCGTTTTTGGCAGGAAGTAGCCAAATACATCCCGACCTGGAAAGAGCTACGAAAAGAGCTGAAAGAGCAGGGGATTCTGCTGAAAGAAATGCGAGAGTAAAAAAGAACTGGGTAATTAGCTCCAAGCTAATCTTCCAGTTCTTTTTGATTTACCTGCTGTTATATTTAGATTTAATTTATTAAAAATGACAACATTAATCCAATAAGGGCTCCAATTCCATAGGGTAAAGCGTCGGAAAATAGTTCTTGATTGAGCAAGTTGGGAGTTATTATTCCTATGCAAATCGTGCCAATCAAAATACCAAGAAGAGTTCCGATACTAGCAAATAAGACAGTAATTTTTATGATTTTTAGTAAAAATGAGGGAAATTGATTGAGCGAAGTAGAGTCTTTTAGACCCTCAAAAGCACCATGACCACTCAATTTGAAAAGGGTGATTAGAATTACAAAAATTCCCATACTATAGGGAAACAGATCATTGGTGAAAAAAACAAGTGATTTGGGAGTTAATGGAAAGAGAGTTGGGTGGAAGTTGCTTAGTATGTAGAAAAGAAAGAGAAAAGCATAGTAAAGTAAAAATATTCCAAGCAATGGTTTCTTCATTTTCCCCCAGGTCATATTCTTGTTATTTCCTTCCTACTTAACTTTCACATCTACTAGAGCAGATACGCCGACTCGTTGGACTCGATTGAATTTTAAAGGGGTTTGACTATCGCTGGGGACGAGAGCTCGAACTCGGAAGCTTTCTAAAAGGCTTCCTTCGAGCTGGATGACCGCTTGAGTCTGATTGACCAGGACTGGGCTGGTTGTGATTTCTATGGCACCGACTTGTTTGCCTGAGCCCATGCTGATGATGGGGAATACTAGGGTGGCAAAGTCGTTACCTGCTTCTTTTTGGAGAGTGATTTTATTGATAAAGTTGTTGATTTTAGGGCCAAAGTTATCTAGGATCGCATCCACCGGGCCTACTTTGATAAGATTTCCAAGAATAGTGGCATGACTGGTTGCAGGAATCCTAGCTATGGTGAGAGCTAAAAAAAAGATGAAAAGTGTTTTTTAGAATCACATTCTGTCGGATTTAATTAATTTTTTACTTCCAAAATTTAGTGAGTGAAAGGTCTAAAAAATAGAATTGAGTAGTTTTTTACGAATTTTCATCACTTCTTCTTGAGCGGTCGGATGGGCAACTATCGCCATATAGAGCTTTTTCTTGTGGACAATAAATTCGATGTCTGAGTAGGATTTGGTTTGACTTGTGACGTTATAAATTTGAAGTCCAGCTCCTTTGGTGGATCCGTAGGAACCATAGCTGGAGTTATATTTGACTAAGTTTGCTGACTGGTCACTGGATAAATTCATTTCACTGAGAAATTTGTCTCTAGCCTGCTCTGAACTGAGGCCTTGCATCTCTTGATCGTCAATCAGTACCATACCTACGATCGTATCGGCACTTTCAGGTACAAATATTTTGTAGCCATTGGTAC
>JAGOHU010000201.1 GCA_017995975.1 Negativicutes bacterium | reverse complement strand
TAAAAGTTGGAGAAGATGAAAATGGAAACCCTGAATTTAAAGTAGCCGATGAAGTTCCTTTCGAAGATACCGACACAAACGAAACCTACAACGACAAAGTAGCCAAGTTTGAAGAAAAAATGAAAGATTTGAAGTCGAAAGGCGAAGCGTATCAAGGTGGATCTGAAAGACTAAAACTAGGACTTTGGATAAAACCGACAAACGAAAGAGAACACGAAGTAGTAGTAAAAAGCAACGGAGAATCTTATACAATCCGTTTCCATACTTCCCCAAGAGTACCGCAAGCGATTAACGGAACAAATATGAGGTATTGGGGAGATGACTTTGCAGGTAAATTAATGAGCAATGTTATCAGTCCGGCTACACGTGCTATGGCTGCATATAAAACCTTATGGAGACCAACCTTTATTCTTATAACAAACCCTTTGAGAGATATTCACGCAGGATTAAACCTTGCATACATTGATGAAGGAGCTAAATTTACTGGGAATGTAATTTTGAACTTTAGACACGCTCAAGCGGCCTTACTGAGAAGAAGTCTGAATCAGCATTGGGATAAAAACGATGCAGGGAAACAGTTTATATCAGGGAAGTACGATAAAATGCTTAATGATTACATGATGCTGGGCGGGAAGACCGGAATATCCAAAATCATGGAATTGAAAGATATTCAAGAAAACATTCAAAAACAAATGAAGTCAGGGATAAACCCTGTAGGGATGGTATTTGACTTTTACCATGCCATAAGTGATATTACGGAAAATCAAATGAGGTTTGCTGTCTATGTTACCGCTATTGAAAAAGGATATTCTAAACTAAAGGCCACGTCCATGGCTAAAGAAGCCACTGTGAATTTTGACAGAAAAGGAAACGGCAGAAACGGTCTGAGAGAACTAAAAGCCACGACTGCATTTGTAAACGTAGGATTTCAAGCACTTGATAATATTTATTCAAAATCAACAAAAAATACTGAAACAAAAAAACGAGCTTTGCTTGCAATTGCAGCCAACGTTTTAAGTGGTTATTTTGCTGTAGCTGCATTAAGCGCAGCAGTATGTGCTTTATTTGGTTATGCTGAGGATAAATGGGCAGAAGATTTTGCAAAATTGAGCTCTTTCGAGCGAAATTCAAACTTTCTTATTTGGACACCATGGGGGATAATAAAAATACCATTAGGCCAAGAGTTTAGAATGTATCATGGCTTCGGAATGGATTTAATGATGATGGCACATGGAAAAGTTTCAGGCACAGAAACTGCAATAAATATGATTAAAGGACTAAGTTCTTTGATTCCTTCCAATCCAATCGAATCAATGGTTACTAGGGGAACAACAAACCCGATATCAGCATTAATCGGAACTGCCGACTTCCTAAATCCATTATCAGAACTATCAGAAAATAAAAATTGGTTAGGCTACAGTATTTACAAATTGAATCAAGATGAAGCAGCGCCAGGATATACCAAAATAAAAACAAATAAAAAAGGGGAACCTTACGCCCCTGAACTTATAATAAAATTTTCTAAATCATTGGACTCTATGACAGGCGGCGATGGCGCAAAAGCAGGACTAATTAGTCCCAATCCTGATATAGTTGATCATTTGTTAGGTGGGTATTTCTCAGGGATTTATGAACAGCCACTTGCATTAGCACAAGGACTATTGAGCGAAAAAGAAGGGTCATTCATTAAAGAGTTAACCCCTAGGGCTATTTGGAAGGAAGATTCGGAGATTCAATCAAGAGATACAGGACTTAATGAAAAGTATTATGATGCAAAAGATGAGGCCGTAAAGGCAGACAAGCTAGTCGGGAGATATGAAAAAGCTATAGAGTTACTTGATAAAAATAACCCAGACTACGAAACTCTGAAAAAAGAGTATCAATCTAAAATAGATAAACTTCAAACCGATGATCTTTACAATATCCAAGGTACTCAGAAAACTATTTCAGCACTTGAAAAATCTTTAGATGAAATTTCCCCAAAAGAACAAGTGAGAACTGAAAAAGAAATTTCAGAACTAAAGAAAAATATCGTAAAAATAAACAATGGAGAAAAAGTTGATCCTAAAAACTACACCGAGTATATATCTGAGTATTACGGCACAGTAAAAAAGATTGAAGAATACAAAGCCAAAAGAGTATTAGGAGGTGAAAAGAATGCAGAACTTGAAAAACTGAGCGGTAAATTTCACCCGGTTACAAGGAAAATCAAATCTATTCCTACCCTAATAAACCTTTTGGAAAAAGATACAAAAAAGAATCCTTCGAATAGAGAAAAAAATGAAGCTCAAATTATAACATTAATCAAAAAGCTATGAAAGACTACAGAAAGTTCAATTTAAAAACCCTTACCACTAACCCCGAAAAACCGGTAGTCTTTGATACGTTGGGAACTGCTCACAATATGGATCTTGTGATGAAATACTCTAGGATGTGGGCTGACTTAGCACCGGCACGTAAAAAAAGAGCCAGAGCCGTAGCTTATGGATTTGGGGATCAGTATTCAGACCTAATAAAAGACGAACACGGACAAAACATAACCGAAGGTCAACACATAATGAACCAGGGGAAAGTTCCAATCGCGAACAATCTTATCCGTGGACAAGTAAAAACAGTCATAGGACAGTTCAGATCAAACCAAACAGAGCCGGGATGTGTTGCTAGAGATAGAGACGAGGCTAAGTTAGGGGAGATGATGTCAATTGCCGTTCAATGCGCGTATCAATCAAATAAACTTTGGGAACTCGATGCTCGTACACTTGAAGAATTTCTTCATAGCGGGGTAGCTATTCAAAAAGTAGGCTACGCGTGGAATTTCGATAAACAAGACATGTGCGAAACAGTAGACTATGTTACTCTTCCTCGTTTTTTCTTTAATGGAGACATTGAAGATCCGCGCGGTGGCGATTTTACATGTATGGGCGAAATACTTGATTGGGACTTATCGGACATCATCTCTAAACTATGTGCTGACGATAAAGAAAAAGCATTGAGAATTTCGAAATTCTATAACAACGTAGAACAAAATATTTATTCGAGCTACAGATCTTTATCAAAGAATATAATCAAAAATCTTTCATTTCTACTTCCAACGGACCGTAGCAAGTGTAGGGTTATTTGCGCTTGGGAAAAAGAATCTAAGGAAAGACTTCGAGTACA
>JAGOHU010000051.1 GCA_017995975.1 Negativicutes bacterium | reverse complement strand
AACCCGAAGTTATTCATGTGGATCAAGAAGATGATTATAAAATTACTTTTCTAGCGACAAATTTTGAAGAATTTATCTTAGGCCTAAAAAATGATGGCGAGTTTGAACTTGAGTAATTGAATTTTTCCACTAAAAAAAGATCGAGAATTCCAAATTGGAATTCTCGATCTTTTATTTTTTCCATTTTTCAAATAAGGGTCTAAAGAATATCTCGGCTTGCTTTGCCATTTTTTGATACCCTTCTTCGCTAGGATGGCAAGAGTCATGATAAAGCTTGCTCAGTATCTCTCCTTTTTCATTCCGAAAAAGGTAATCAAAATCAATAAAGGGCTTGCTACTGCTGATTGCCCAGTCTCGCAATTCTTCCCGATAGACAATTAATCTCGCTTCAATTGGATCATCTAGGCTTGGCGGAGGCAAACAAATAATCGGCCGCTTGCCTTGCATCTCTACCCACTGATGGAGCTCTTTAAGTTGCAAGAACACATCATCTGGGTCATGATTTAAATAAATATCATTGGTTCCCCCAAGCAAAGTAACATAAGCAGAATCTTGTCCCTGAAGGTATGCTTCTTTTTCCAGTAACATCTCCTGAATCAATCGCCCATTAGCTCCAGAAATCACAATTCCTGTGCCCAATTGAGTCGCCAGCAAGGAGGCCCAAGATTTAGCTGGTGAATAAGGATAACCTTCTGTCAGCGAATCGCCATAAGTTTGTAAAAATATTTTTCTTTTTTGGGGCTTGCTAAACAACCTTTTCACCTCATCTTCATTCTATTTCTTTTTAGACTAGCACACCCTATTATAGTCAATCTGTAAGAAAAAATCACCTTTCTTTTTAAGAAAGGTGATTTTGATGACTCTTTTCTTACCAGGTTGCGATGTAACCTTCTGTACGAGCTTCTGTACCTGCTGCATAAGCTCCGTTTGGCAATTTCACAATGATTTGTCCTCGTCCAAAGATTCCATCTTCTTGAGCATATTGAATCTCATGCCCTTTTCGGACTAACGCAGCTGCAATGGCTGGCGGAAATGAAGGCTCTACCGAAACCTTCTTGCCTCCATCCCATTGCCAACGTGGTGCATCCAAAGCGGCTTGAGGATTTAAATTAAAGTCTACCAAGTTGCTAATCACTTGCATATGAGCCTGTGGTTGAATCGGTCCTCCCATAATTCCATAAGGCCCAACGGCCTCGCCATCTTTAGAAATAAAGCCTGGAATAATGGTGTGGTAAGGCCGTTTGCGGGGCTCTACATACTTGACACTTTCTTTGTCCAAGTTAAAGGCAAAGCCTCTATCTTGGAAAGCGATTCCTAAATCTGGAATCACCACACCAGAGCCAAATCCGTAGTAGTTACTCTGAATATAAGAGACCATATTCCCTTCTTCATCAGCTGTGCAAAGATAAACTGTCCCGCCTCCTGGAGGATTTCCCGGCTTTGGATCAATCGCTTCTTCACCGATGGTAGCACGACGCTCAGCTGCATATTCTTTCGAGAGCATCTCTTCCACAGGCACATCCACAAAACGAGGATCTCCGATGTAATGATGTCCATCCGAAAAGGCTAATTTAAGAGATTCCATATGTTTATGATAGGTATCTGGGTGATCTTTCCCCATCGGGAAATCAAAGCCTTCTAAAATATTCAAGGCCATCAAGGTAACCATCCCTTGTCCATTTGGTGGGATCTGCCACACATCATAACCACGATAGTTTGTCCGAAGAGGCTCAACCCATTCTGGATAAAATTCCGCTAAGTCGTCCTTGCGGATAAAGCCGCCGTGCTCCTTCATGAATTCTTCAATCCGCTCGGCAATCGCACCACGGTAAAAAGATTCGGCTTTGGTTTTGCCGATTTCTCGCAAGGTTTTTGCATGATTTTTGAGCTTCATAATATCTCCAGGCTCTGGAATGGTCCCTTCTGGTGAAAAGGTGTCAAACCAGCCTTGGAAAACTTTGCCTTGAGCGGCTAATTCTTTTTTGAAAATCCCAGCTCCCCTTTTCCAAAAACGAGCAGCAGTTGGGTGGACCGGAAATCCTTCTTCTGCCAATTTAGCCACTGGCTCTAGTACTTCTTCTAGTGACAATTTACCGTATTTTTCCGAAAGAGCGGCCCAAGCTGATGGAATACCCGGTACAGTGATTGGGATCAAACCATATTGGGGAATCGCATCCACTCCTTTGGCACGGATATTTTCTTCGGTCATCAAATTGGGTGCATAGCCACTTGCATTTAGACCATGTAATTTATTTTCTTTGGCAATCCATACCAATGCGAAAGCATCGCCTCCTAGCCCATTACCAGTAGGCTCTACTACAGTCAAAGCTGCGGCAGTTGCAATCGCCGCATCAATAGCATTTCCGCCTCTTTTGATTGTATCCAGACCGATTTGAGCTGCAAAAGGCTGAGAGGTGCAGACGACTCCTTTTTTTCCATAAACCACTTGACGTTTCGATGGGTAAGGTAAATAGTGAGGATCAAATTTCATAATAATCTTCCTTTCGTTTCCTTTTTTATTATTTATTATCCTTTTTTTCCCGATATTGGCTTGGACTTTGTCCAGTATGACGACGGAATTGAGTGCTAAAGTAGTGTTGGCTCGTAAAGCCTACTTCACGAGCCACCTCAGCGATTGTTCGATCTGGGTCATGAAGTAAGAATTCACAGGCCTGTTCCAATCGATAGCGATTGATATAATCACTCAATGGAATCCCTGCATCTTCGTGAAATTTACGACTTAAGTAAGCTGGGTGAACATGAACTTCTCCTGCTAATTCTACCAGAGAAATCCGCTGATTGAAACGTTCTTGGACTAATTGTTGTACTTTATAAATCATATTTGATTTGGGGCGATTTCGAAGTCTTCCATGCTTTTCGAGTACTTCCAGCAATTCTCTTTCGATCAAAGGCTTGCCTAAATAATCAGTCACCCCAATACGAAGAGCTTGCTGGGTACTTGCAAAGTCAGTTCGGGCAGTTACCATGATAATCGGCAAATCTGGATACCGCTCTCTCGTCTTCGCTGCTACTTCCAACCCATCTATCCCGGGCATATTGATATCAAGAAGAACTAGGTCGAAAGCCTCATCAGCAATACTTTTCAAGGCCTCTTCTCCGTCGCTCGCACGGCGAACTTCCCACAAAGGATCAAAACGATGGATCATCCATTCCAATTGCTCTAGCTCTAAAGGCTCATCATCGGCAATTAAGACACGCATCATATTTCCCCTTTCTTCCCTTTTTTTAGGGTACCTTCCGTAGGCCACCAAGCAATTGCAGAAGTATAGTCGCCAGTTCGATCTAGCTCAATTCCCGCAGCAGCTCCAAATAATAAATTCAATCGGCGTCTTAGATTCTGTAGGCCTGCCCCACCACTTTTGTCGGTAGCCGTTTTTTCGCCAGTCCCATTATCTCGGACAATTAGCCGAGTTTGGTCAGTCAATTCCTCAAAAGTAATTTCTAATTCTACTGGGCCCACTCTCTTTTCAAGACCATGCTTAAAAGCATTTTCTACAAAAGTTTGCAATAAATAGGGAATTGTTTTTCGCTTCTTACACTTTTCAGAGCAGTGAATTTGCAACGTTAACCGTTTCCCAAACCGCATCTGTTGAATTGCTAAATAATAATCGGTCATTTCCAGTTCTCGGCCAATTTCAACTTGAGCCGGACGAGTCGTATAACCAGACCGAAGAAATAACGATAGATTCTCCAGTGCATTTAGAAGTTCTTCTTTTCGATCCAATCGGGCCAGACTTAGAAGCAAATTAAAGCCATTAAAAAGGAAATGGGGTTGAATTTGCTGGCTTAGTTGCAAGTATTCTAAACGAACCAATTCGTCGTTCAAATTACTTTTAGCTCTCTCTACCCGCTCCATATCCATATGAAGCCAGCGAATCCGACGCCACAAAAAGAAAATAACTCCCACTAAAAAAAGGGAAAACCACATCCATATATTGTCCATGGTTCCCCTCCTTAAAAATTATTCTTTCTCAGCCAGATGGCAAGCCACATGATGGGCCGGTGATAGTTCTCGCAGTAAGGGTTCTTCTAGTTTGCAGCGTTCTACTGCGATCGGGCAACGAGTGTGAAAACGACAACCGGTTGGCGGATCAATCGGTGAGGGCACATCGCCTTGCAAAATGATCCGTTCTTTCTTCTCATCCGGATCCAATGAAGGGATTGCGGACAAGAGAGCTTTTGTATAAGGATGATAAGGAGTATCAAATAATTCAGCCGTGTTGGACAGCTCCACCACTTTGCCCAGATACATCACCATTACTCGGTCCGTAATGTAGTGAACCACTCCCAAATCATGACTGATAAAAAGATAGGTCAGATCATATTGTTGTTGTAAATCTTTCAATAGGTTGAGCACCTGAGCCTGAATAGAAACATCTAGTGCCGAAACCGCTTCGTCACAAACAATCAAGCTTGGCTCTACCGCCAGAGCCCGAGCAATACAAATCCGTTGCCTTTGACCACCGGAAAATTCGTGAGGATAGCGATCAATTTGATCAGGCCGTAGCCCCACTTGCTCCATCACTTGGAGAGCCCGGACTCGTCGATCTTCCGGAGGGACCACATTAGATATCTCTAGGGCTTCTTCGATCGTTTGCCCTACAGTTCGACGAGGATTGAGAGAAGCAAAAGGATCTTGGAAAATAATTTGCATTTCTTTCCTTATTTTTCTCATTTGCTCTTTCGAATAATTCAAAATATTGTCGCCTCGAAAAACCACGCTACCTTCAGTCGGTTCTTCCAACCGAAGAATAGAGCGCCCAGTAGTTGATTTTCCGCATCCCGACTCACCCACAACCCCAAGAGTCTCGCCTGGGTATATAGTAAAAGAAACTCCGTCTACCGCTTTGACATGATTGACCACTTTTCCGAGCAAACCGCCTCGAATTGGATAATATTGTTTTAAATTCTCCACTTCCAAAAGGGGCAAATGACCTTCTTTAATTTCTCGTACCACTGTTAAGCCCCTCCTTTTTCACGGTAATAGCAACGTAGTTGTCGACCGCCTTCAATCTCTTTTAGCTCCGGCATTCCTTGATCGCAAATATCCATCCGATAAGGACAACGAGGAGCGAAAGCACAGCCCGGTGGCATCGCATAAGGACTTGGAACAAATCCTTCGATCGCATCCAAACGATCTTTTCCATCACCGATTCTCGGAGAGGATTTTAATAACCCTTCTGTATAAGGGTGCAAAGGCTTGAGAAGAACTTCCCGAGTTGTCGCATATTCGACTATTTTTCCTGCATACATGACTGCGACTTGATCACAAGTCTCTGAAACGACCCCCAGATCATGGGTAATCATCACAATTGAGGTACCCATTTCCTTTTGAAGGTTTCGAAGTAAGTCTAAAATTTGAGCTTGAATCGTCACATCAAGTGCAGTAGTAGGCTCATCAGCAATCAATAAATCAGGCTTACAAGATAGAGCCATAGCAATCATGACCCTTTGTCTCATACCGCCAGACAATTCGAAAGGATACTGGGTCACCCTTTTCTCTGGTGACGGAATCCCAACTAATCGAAGCATTTCGATCGACTGCTCCAAAGCCTCTTTTTTATTCATTCCCTGATGAAGAATAAAACTTTCGGACAATTGATTGCCGATGGTCAAAACCGGATTTAACGAAGTCATTGGCTCCTGAAAAATCATGGAAATCCGATTCCCCCGGATGGCTCGCATCTTCTCTTCTGAATAATCCAGTAAATTCTCCCCATGAAATAAAATCCGCCCCCCTTCGATTTTCCCCGGCGGAGTTGGGATCAGACCCAGTATGGACAGAGCTGTAATGCTTTTCCCGCAGCCCGACTCGCCCACCAATCCTAGAGTTTTTCCTTTGGGAACCTGAAAATCTACCCCGTTTACGGATCGAACGACCCCATCCTCTGTAAAAAAGGAGGTTCGTAAATCTTCTACAACTAAAGTCGCATCATTTACACTCATCTTTTCCCCTCCTTAATCCAAATCTACTCGTTTATTAACCACTCGATAAAGAATATCTACACTCATATTCACTAGCATAAAAATCATCGATACCATCAGCACAGTTCCTTGCACCATTGGCAAATCGCGAGTCCGAATCGCATTGATCACTAATTGACCGACCCCATTAATCGCAAAAACCGACTCAGTTAGTACTGTTCCGCCTAGGAGAACCCCAAATTGGAGGCCCACTACAGTGATAATTGGGATCAGCGCATTTTTAAGAGCATGTTTAAAAATAATTTTAAACCTTGAAACCCCTTTGGCTCTGGCAGTACGGATATAATCTTGCCGAATCACTTCGAGCATACTGGCCCGAGTCATCCGAGCAATAATCGCAGCCCCACCGCTACCTAATGTCAAAGCAGGTAAAATCATATGAGCTGGCGTATCCCAACCAGCTACAGGGAACCAACCAAGCTCGACAGAGAAATAATACATCAACATCAAGCCAATCCAAAAACTTGGCATAGAAACCCCAAGTAAAGCCACCACCATAATCGACATATCGGCCCAACTATTCTGCTTAGTTGCCGATACAATTCCAGCCAACAACCCAATGGTCACAGCTACCACGATACTCGCAAGAGCCAGCTCCACTGTAGTCGGTAGACGAATCAAAATTTCTTCGAGAACTGGCGCATTGGTAATCATCGATTTACCTAAATCACCTTGCAATACATTGCCTAAGTAGGTCATATATTGTTCGATCATTGGTCGATCTAAGCCGAGACTTTGTCGGACCGCCTCAATTTGCTCAGGAGTGGCTCCTTCTCCTGCCAACATCCGGGCTGGGTCTCCTGGCACCAATTGCATAATTAGAAAAACGACCAACGTCACACCCAGCATTACTGGAATCATTTGAATAAGTCGTCGAAAAATATATACTGCCATAGCCTGCCTCCTTATCCCATTCTCTGATCTAGCGCATCTCGCAGACCATCGCCAAATAAATTAAATCCAATCACTAAAAACGCAATCGCTAAACCCGGAAAAATCGCCACATAAGGAGCCGAAAAGATAAAGTCTCGCCCACTCGATAGCATGGCTCCCCATTCCGCACTTGGCGGCTGAGCCCCCATCCCGAGGAAAGATAATCCAGCAGCAGTCAAAATCGCTGTAGCTAAACGCAATGTACCTTGAACAATGATAGGAGAAAGTACATTCGGCAAAATATGGATAAATAAAATCCGCCCATCTCCAGCCCCTAAAGCTCTAATCGCATCCACATACTCCAATTTCTTTACCGCCAAGGTAGACCCTCTCACAAGCCTTGCAAAAGTAGGGATAGAGAAAATCCCTACGGCCAACATTACATTAAAAAGGCTTG
The DNA here is from genome assembly GCA_017995975.1 of Negativicutes bacterium. Taxonomy (GTDB): domain Bacteria; phylum Bacillota; class Negativicutes; order JAGOZY01; family JAGOZY01; genus JAGOHU01. Next base: position 2,859 of record JAGOHU010000051.1, on the reverse strand, counting down.
GCCCTAACGCACTGACGATGGCCAAGGCCAAAAGCATCCCAGGGAATGCCAAAAGAACATCAATAATCCGCATCAAGACTGTATCCCACCAGCCGCCATAATAGCCCGCAACCAGTCCGACTGGTACGCCGATACAAGCCCCAATGGTCACCGCAACTACCCCAACAAGTAGGGACAACTGAGAACCATAAAGCACACGGCTTAAAATATCTCTTCCTTTGTCATCGGTCCCAAATAAAAATTCACTGCCTGGGCTAGTCAAACTTTTATCCAGTTGGATATTGTAGGGATCATGTGGAGCGATCCAAGGAGCAGATAATGCAATGAATACATAAAAAATAATAATTCCTAGACCAACTAATGAAATTTTTCGTTTGGCCAATTTTCTCCAAAATTGTTGCCATTCGCTTGGGCGTTTTTCCATGGTATTCCCTCCGTTGTTTCAATTTACACTTTTGATTTGTCTTTTGCACCATATTACTCTATATACTTTACACCGTAGAGCCTCAGAGGTAAAGTGATTTTGTTACTTACCATTACGAATTTACAAATTAAAGTAAAAAAAACGCAAAAAACCCTCTTCCTATTTTATAAAATATTTTGTATGATAGAGTCAAGAGTTTTTTAAAACTAGTTAATTAAATAACAAGAATAAACTCTTACTAAATTAAAAGTGAAGGAAGTGCATGGAATGAAGAAAATGAGTACTTTTTGGCGCCTGTCTACTCTACTTCTGGTAGGAATTCTTACCTTAGTAGTTGCAGGTTGCGGCGGCGGAAAAGCAGGAGATGACAAGAAAACTTTGATCTACGCAACTGCCTCAGACGCAGTAAAGCTAGATCCCCAAATGATGACCGATGTTCCTTCCTACAACATGACTAATCATAAAATCTATGAAACGTTAGTTGATTTAGACAAAGATGGGAAATTCAAACCTTATCTTGCGACCGAATGGAAAAATATCGATCCAGTAACTTGGGAATTTAAGCTTCAAAAAAATGTAAAATTCCACGACGGCACTCCTATGAATGCAGCTGCTGTTAAAAAAACTTTTGAACGCTTGATGGATCCAAAAGAGAAAAAAGCACAACAACAAATGCTCCAAGCAGTAAAAGAAATCAAAGTAATTGATGACACTACTTTGCAAATCATTACCAAAGAACCTTCACCTACACTTCTTCAAAGTTTGACTCATAATTCTACTGCGATCATCAGCCCTAAATCAATCGATGATCATAAAAATAAATCCTTAGATCAAAACCCAGTAGGCACAGGTCCTTACAAATTGGAAAAATGGACCAAAGGCGAAAGCATGACTTTAGCTCTTTTTCCTGAATACTGGGGCAAAAAACCAACCGTTGAAAAACTTGTCTTTAAAGTAGTTCCAGAAGATGCTACTCGTATGGGAATGCTCAAAAGCGGCGAAGCTCACATTGCAGACAAACTCCCCTTCAACGATGTGGATACTTATGCAAAAGATACAAAACTTCAAGTCATACGGACTCAAGGCTATGGAACAGAGTTTCTAGGCTTCAACTTGAAAAAGGATATCTTTAAAGATGTGCGAGTGCGACAAGCAATTGATCTAGCCATCGATCGTGAAGCAATCCGAATGGGAGTTTACAAAGGAATCGGCGATGCAGGTGTCTCTTCTCTCGCTCCAAAAGTATTTGGACACAACCCAAATCTACCGAAAGCAGAATATAACCTAGAAAAAGCCAAAGCCCTTTTAGCAGAAGCAGGAGTTACCAACTTAAGCTTCACCCTTTGGACTTCTACCAACAATAAAGCTCGTATCAAAGTGGCCGAGATTGTACAAGATCAACTTAAAAAAGCAGGCATCAATGTTACAATCAAAACCCTCGAATGGGGCGTTTTCCTCAAAGCTTATCAAGATGGGGAAACCGATATGTACATTTTGGGCTGGTCAAACAGCACCGGTGATGCGGAATATAGCATGCGAATCTGGAGCGAATCTGGATTTGGCACCATCAATGGAAGCTTCTACTCGACCCCAGAAATGGAAACTCTCTTAGACCAAGGCTCTAAAGAAATGGACCGAGAAAAACGACTTAAAATTTACTGGAAAGCCCAAGAAGTGGCAACCAACTCACATGCTAGACTCATTTATCGTACAACCGACTATGTCTCTCTAGCCAGTGCAAAAGTAAAAGGAATTTACTTCACTCCTGGTGAAATCTTACTCCCTGAAACTCTAACAATTGAATAATCGAGTGTGACTTCCCAACAACTCTTTATTAACAAGTGACCAGCCTTTACTCACTGTTTCTAAAAAAGAAATAGTCAACAAAAAGCCTCCTGTCGTAGATAAACAAACGACAGGAGGCTTTTCTATGTCTGAAAAAAGGACTAAAATATTATGGGAATAAAATCTATTAATGAGGTGTTGAAATTAAGGGGAAAAGTAGAAGGAAAAAACCAGCTATAACTAACCCATTCGACGAACCGGTTTAACAATCCCCTCATTCATAGAGTGCTAGAATCTATGAAAATTGCTGAATATTGGGCACAATACCTTAAAAATTTTTCTGCTTTATTGTTTCCTATCCACAGAATGACTAAGCCAAGTCTCCCTAATTCAACTCTATAAAAAGTCGTAGAACCTTACATCTACAATAAAAACTCCCTCCGTTTGAAACGGAGGGAGTTTTTATTGTATTCTATAGATACTTTTTCAAGGTTTCTCTAACAGCCCCGGGCCCTTTGAGAATCTCTCGTAAGTACGATTCAACCAGTTCAGCCAACCCTACCGAGTATAGGTCGACTCCGAAAAATTTCTCATTGGATAAAATTGGATTCAATAACTGTGAATCAAAAGCAGTTTCACCCAGTTTAATA
>JAGOHU010000050.1 GCA_017995975.1 Negativicutes bacterium | reverse complement strand
CCACCAATGAGGCTTTGGTGCTACGACACTTGCTGAAAAATGCGAAAACCAAAGAAGAGCGGATATTCCTTCTCACTCAAATGGCTGAGTCGATCCGAACCACCCTGTATCGCCAGACCTTATTTGCGGAATTTGAGATTTATATCCATGGAGTGGTACAAGAAAAAGGGAGTATCACTGCGGATGATATGGAAGTGAAATGGGTAGAGCTTTATAAAAAATATTATGGGTCTGATGTGGTGATTGATGAAGTGGTAAAAAGTGAATGGAGCCGAATTCCTCACTTCTATCGTGACTTCTATGTGTATCAATATGCGACAGGCATCTCGGCGGCTTGGGCTTTTGCAGATCAGATCGAGCAAAAAGGTGATGCTGGACGAGATGCATACTTGAAATTCTTGCAAAGTGGTAGCAGCGAAGACTCGATCACCATTCTCAAAAATGCAGGAGTAGATATGTCGACTCCGGCTCCGATCGAAGCGACTTTGAAGCAATTTGAATGGGTGCTGGATGAATTGGAGAAAGAGCTGGGGAAGTAGGGAATGGAAAAAGTAAGTCATAAGATTTTCCGGGTTGGGGTGACATTCTTTCTAGCAATCACAATTGTTTTTCAATTTCTTTTTGCTAATTTGATCAGTAGTTTTCTCTTGATTTTATTTTTTTGCATCTGGGGATATCAGAGAAAAATTTTTAAAAATGGACAGAAAGTATTGTCTAATATAAAAGCAGACTGGATGTTGATGCTATTTCTGGTAATATTTTCATCATTGATTTTCATCTTGTTTTACAAAGCAAACCCTAAAATGTTTCCAGGCTATGAAGGATATTTTTATTTGAAAAAGGTCTCATTAACATCAGGTTCTTTTTGGATGAATTTGTTAGCTTGGGCAATTGCCGAAGAGGTGTTTTTTCGAAAATGGATATTTGAATTTGTTGAAAAAATAACTCCTAAATGGGCATTCATAATTGCTTTGATGATTAATGGGAGATTTGCGGATTTTTCGAATAATCTAGCAATGCTTATGGTGAATGCAGATAATTATACAAAACATAGGGATATCTTAGCTACTATATTCCTTAATGTGGCGGGGCGTGTTTTATCTCTTACGATAGCTAAAATTATTTCATGAAAAAAGGCTGACGATTTGTCAGCCTTTTTTGTTGTCCATTTCTAGGATTTTCCACGCTACTTCCAGTTGATCCCAAGAGAAAGGTGGATATTCGTTGTTTTTTACTTTACTGAGGATAGAGTAAAAGAATTCTTTTCGTTGTTGATGCTCTTCGAGTAAAGAATGAAAAGGTTCTTTACTGATTTCTTTACTGAGGTATTGTTCTTGAGTATAGCCATGCGGAAAATATTTTGTTTGCTGTGGATTTCGGATGAGATAACTTTTTATTTGGTTCATTTGATTATCCATTGCTTGAAAAAAACGATCTAATAAATCTTCAACCTCTAAAAGAAAATCTGAGTATAAGATTGTATGTTGCCCAATACCACCAGCCCAAGTAATTAAGCCTTCATCATCTTTTGTGGTGCAATCCCAGTAAATGATGATCTTGTCTTGGTAATGGGTGAATCGAATTGTAGGCGGATGAGATAAGAAGATATCATCTAAGTCTCCCATATTGTAAAAATCACAAATCAGCTGATCGAATTCATCATATTCTTCGGGTTTTTCGGTTAGGCACATATCAATTACTTTTTCATGGAGCTTCTTTCGCTTGTCATTCGTATTCATTTTTTCAAACCATTTTTTAGGCATTGGATGAGAAAGGTAAGGTAATTTTTCGAAAAGATCATTTAGAAAATGAGCGAATTGATAGTCTAAAAAAGGGTTTGTTTGAAAGACTGGATATTTTATTTTCCATTCACCGGAAGCTTCATATAAAATTGTGTCTCCAGCTTTTATATAGTAATCACAATAACTAAGCCAATGCCAAGAAAGATTGTAAGAATCGGATTGTTCTTTCGAATGATTAGGTAAGGGACATTTTGAGAAAGGATAAAGTTCAAAATTAAATAGAGCCATTTATTTCTCCTTATGAGTTGATCGGATAGACCCCATCATCGTCGCCAGTAATGTAGTAGATGGCTTTAGCGCTGGCTACGAGTTGGCCATTTTGGTCTTTGAGTTCTGCTTTGCCGTGGAGAATCGTTTTTCCTCCTGTGACGAATTCACCAGTGGCGGTGAGTTTGTTGGGTAGGGTGACTGGTTTGTGGTAGAGGGTGGTGAGTTCGAGAGTGACCATTTTGTATTTTAGGGTTCGCAAGGAAGCCCCAATGACTGTATCCATTAGGGTTGCTGTGATTCCGCCGTGAAGAATATTTGAAGTATTGCCATGTTTGCTATCTACTGTCATTTCAAGTTGGGCATAGCCTTCTCGAATATGGGTTACTTTAATTTCCATCCATTTTAAAAAAGGCACCTTCTCATTGAAAAGGTGCTTGATAAATTCAGGCCAGTTTTGATTTAGTTGTTCGTTCATAAAAATTCCTTCTCTGTTGTTTAGCCGTTTTGAACGACCAGATGAGCATGCTCTGGGTACTTTTCAAAGTATCGAGCAGCGAAGGGACAGATTGGATTGATTTTATAGTTTTTTTCTTGAGCGAATTTAATTGCATCTTCCATGAGCAAATCGCCAAGGCCGAGGCCTCTTTTTTCATTGCTGACACCAGTATGGGTAATGGAAAGAACAGTGCCACGGATTGTGTAATCTAATTCCCCCCAAGCAGTCCCGGTTGAATCAAGAAGGCCAAATCGTTTTTCTTCTGGTATATGGTGAACTTTCATTGATACCACTCCCTTTCAAAGTTTATTTCGCTATGGACTAAAAAAAGTCCTTGAAATTGTAAGATAAAAATAAAAATCCTCCAACTATCAGATTTTTTCTAATGTTGGAGGATTTTTTTTAGACACTTATCTTATAGGAGGTCGATCCATTTCCAGTAGGTGGCTGTGAAGAGGAGAACCAGTCCGTAGCCAATGACTGTAAAGGGAAGACCGACTTTCATAAAGTCTTTCGTGGTGAAGGTGCCAGTCCCATAAGCGATCATATTCTGAGGTGCATTTACAGGAAGAATAAATCCGAAGCAGACTACATATTGTAAGATCATTGTCATTCCGACTGCATGGTGCTGAGTCAGAGTGCCTTCGGCCATCAAAGTTTGGAATACGCCGATGACAATTGGAATCATTGCAGATGCTAGGGCGGTTGCGGAAGCGAAGCCAAGATGAACAATAATTAACACGGCCGCCATAATGGCAATGATCATGAAGGTACTTGCTTCTTTCAAGCCAAATACCGTTACGATTTCGGTTCCGAGCCATTTTCCCGCACCGGTGGTTGAAATGAGGGTTCCTAAGCTAATCCCAATAGCAAAAAGGAATAAAGTACCCCAGGAAAGTTTTTTCTCAATATCGCCCCATTCGATGATTCCGATTCCTGGAATCAGCATGGTCATAATTGCCAAAATTGTACTGGAGGAGGTATCGAAAGGATGAATGAGCATTTTTCCGAAATCTCCACCGATTCCTAAAAAGCTCCAAGTTTTCTTTTCTAAAATCCAAAATGTTAACAGGATAAGAGAGATAATGAGTAGTTTCAATTCGGGCATGGTAATTTTACCAATTTCAGTCAGTTTTTCTCTTACGATTTCTTTTCCATTTTCAATTTCCTTTACCTCTGGTGGCATAGCCCAGAGCAGAACAAAGTAGAGACAGACCGCCATTACGATTCCAAAAGGCACTGCACTGTAGAACCATTCGCCCCAACTTACATCATATTTTAAGTCTTTTAAGATGAAATTGGCGGTCACTAAATTTTGGGCTGCTGCGGTTTTTACGGTCAGATTCCAAATACTGTCCGCTTGAGCCACTGCAATAATTAAAAGCATTGAGAATTTACTATTTTTTTCCAGCCCGAAAGCACTTACAATCCCCATAACAATCGGAACTACGCAAGCCACTCGAGCAGTAGAGGATGGAACAATTAAACTAAGTAAAAATCCTGTGATAAATACACCAATCAAAATTCGATTGGTCTTGGCACCAACTACTGAAAGAATATTTAAGGCGATTCGTCGATCTAGTCCGGTCTTGGTCATCGCAATCGCAATACACATGGCCGAGCCTACGAGAGCCCAAGCGGAGTTTTTAAATCCATCGAGCCCTTGTAATAGGGCCGGAGCGGTCCCGATAATTTTTCCGGGAACCTTTGGGTCTGGGGAGAAGCCGATCAATAATACAATAAGACCAAGAATGATCATGGCACTTGTTGAAAAGGAGACACACTCAGTCATCCAAACAATGACTGAGAAAACTAATAAAGCGAGTACTCGATGGCCTGCGATGGAAAGACCTGTTGGGGTTGGCATCAATACCAGAATAGCCAGAACTGCCAGAGCGATAATCAGCCCATATTTTTTCATGAAATTACCCATAGAAAGACCTCCTCAAAATAAAATGTTTTGAAAATCAAATAATTGCAAAATGAAATGATTTTCCCATCATACCTTAGAAATCCCCAGATCGGGATGATATGTGCAGCAAACTCCAATTTCGATTTATTTTTATTTTTTGAAAATAATCACATCCTTTATTTATTTTTATTACAAAAAAACGAATCATTTGGTTAGTTCATTATATACCTCCAGAAAGGATATGGGAATTCTTTTATAATTGACTCATAAAACCATAGGTAAACAACTATCTAAACCGTTTTTATAGTATGAATAGGTTGAGTGAAATTTGAGATTGGTATAGGAAAATAAGGGTACAAAAAAGGACCTCAGCCTGGAGCTGAAGTCCTTTTTGAAGAGGTTAGTTTGATTAAACGTATCCGAGCCATTTCCAATATGTGGCGGCCAGGAGCATGATAAGTCCATAAGCAATGAATGTTAGTGGAATTCCTGTGCGAACGAAGTCTTTTACGCTAAAGGTATCAGTTCCATAAGCAATCATATTTTGTGGTGCATTTACAGGTAAGATAAAGCCAAAGCTAATGACATATTGGAGAATCATGGTCATTCCAATAACATTGATGCCTGGGGTCTTTACTTCTTGTAACATTGAGATAATGATTGGGATCATTGCAGCTGCAAGAGCCGTTGCAGAGGCAAATCCTAAGTGGATAATAATGAGGAAAGCTGCCAGTACTGCTAGAATAAATAATCCAGAAGCATCGGCTAAGCCAAAGAAAGGAACTAAGGTTTTTGCGAGCCATACTCCTGCTTTGGTGTCAATAATGGCTGAACCTAAGCTGATGCCGATTCCGAAGAGGAAGAGAGTGCCCCAAGCCAATTTGTGCTGAGCATCTTCCCAAGTCAAAATATTGATTCCTGGAAGGAACATGATCGTAATGGCTACTACAGTGATGGAGGAAGTATCAAAGCGATGAATCAATGTTTTGGCGAGAGGTCCAGTGATACCAAAATCGCCAAAGGTTTTCTTTTCGAGTACCCAAAAACAAAGCAGTAGAATTGAGATAATCATTAATTTTAATTCTTTTCCACCAATTTTGCCAAGAGCGGTTAATTCCTTTTTGATAATTGCCTCGCCATTAGGAATTTCTTTCATTTCTGGTGGCATCATAAACATCAGAACGAAATAGAGTGAGACAGACATAAGAATGGCAAAGGGGGCAGCTGCGACAAACCAATCCATCCAGCCAATATCTACTCCGAGAATTTGTTTGATGAAATTGGTAGCGATCATATTTTGGGCTGCGGCAGTTTTGATACCTACATTCCAAATGCTATCTGCTTGGGCAGTAGCAATCATGAGGATACTGGCAAAGCGAGTTTTCTTCTCTACTCCGAAAGCAGAGACAATACCCATAACGATTGGAACCATACAAGCAACACGAGCTGTAGTGGAAGGTACAAAGAAGCTAAGAGCAAAGCCAGTCAGGATTACTCCAATGAGAATTCGGTTGGTTTTAGCTCCTACTAGGGAAAGTACGTTGAGAGCAATTCGGCGATCCAGACCAGTCTTGGTCATTGCAATCGATAGGAACAAAGCAGCTCCCACCAGTGCCCAAGCGGTATTGGAGAAACCTTTCAGACCAGCCGATAGGGCTGGGCCAGTACCGAGTAATGCGGCAGGCTTGGCCACATTTGGCGAAAAGCCAAGTAAGACGACCATTAAAGATAAAATAATTGCCGCACTAGCTGGGTAGGATACACATTCGGTCATCCAAAGAATAACTGAAAATACGAGAAGTGCCAACATCCGATGACCTGCAACAGGTAGCCCTTCTGGTGTAGGAAGTGATACGATTCCGATTAGGATCGCAAGAGAGAGAAACAGACCATACTTTTTTAAAAAATTTGACATAAAATCCTCCTTGAAAAAATTGTATGAAAATAAATCCATTTCTACATTATATCAATTTGTGGATAATATGCAAGTTTAGGTATGTTAATAATGTGATGAAGTGGCTGTGGTATTATTTGCTTCTTAGTTATTAAGCAGGCCATTTTCACTTAATGGAGAAAATATCAGATAATTTGTCCAAAAATTACATAGAAGTTGATTGATTTCAAATTGACTCAATCAAATCAATAATGGTGGTGGGGTTCCAGAAGTTTGGAGGTAATGGGGGAACCAGATTTTTCATCGAGAATCGGATCAATGGGGCAGTAAGGATGGATAGGGAATAAGTAAGTATCTTCAAACCTTGGGTGGTAGAAAGAGATTTCCTTTGGTTGCTAGTCTGAAAGTTGTGGGTCTTTATTCAGTGGCTTTGAAATTATAGACTGGCTTTAGATGGGCAATGATTTCTACGGTGTCACCAATTTGCGAAAGGATTGACTCCATTGGCTTGTATGCGGAGGGAGCTTCGTCCAATGTGCTTTGGTTAATGGTAGAAGAATAAATGCCATCCATTGCTTTTTTGAAGTCTGAGAGAGTGAGAGAATTCTTGGCTTGAGTTCGGCTCATAAGTCGCCCGGCTCCATGCGGTGCAGAGCAGTTCCATTCGGGATTGCCTTTGCCAATGGCAAGTAAGCTACCATCTCGCATATTCATTGGGATCAGTACTTTTTCACCTTTTTGTGCCGAGATAGATCCTTTTCGCAAGATTTGAGTCTTTAAATCAATGTAGTTATGAATGGTGGTAAAAGACTGGTCTACTTTTAATTTCATTTTTCGTATCAGTAAATCCGCCATGGCTTTGCGATTGACTACCGAATAGGTTTGGGCGATGCTCATATCATTTAAATAATCCTTTCGGTTTTCTCCTTCCAACCAGGCGAGGTCTTTGGGAATAGGAGGTTGAGTTTTTTTCAAAGCTCCGATGGTTTTAAGGATTTCTTTTTCACGACCTTGAGCTTTTAGATTGGCAATGAGTTCTTTTTCGCTGATTCCACCTGGCTGGTGAGTTTCGAAAGCGATTTTTTGATAATATTTGGCCACTTCCAGACCAAAGTGACGGCTGCCGGAATGAATGATCAGATAGTAGGCTCCCGCTTCATCTTTGGCTAATTCAATAAAATGATTTCCTCCGCCGAGAGTGCCTAGGCTATGGGCAGCTCGATGGGAATTGATGGATTTTAAACATTTTAAATTTTCCATAGGAATCTGGTCATAAAAGGGATGGGTTTCTTTTCGGATGTCAAAGCCCGAAGGGATGAGCTGGTGGATCGCTTTGTCGAGAGCTTCCAGCTCGATATGAGTATTTCTTAGTTTGATTGTTTCCATGCCACATCCGATATCCACCCCAACAAGGTTGGGGACTACTTTATCTTGAATGGTCATGGTGAGCCCGATGGGTGCTCCTGCTCCAGTATGCACATCAGGCATGACTCGGACGGTGCTTCCAGAAGTAAATTCTTGATTGATTAAATTTTGAACTTGAGCTAAAGCTGATTCTTCCAGTTCTTCTGTATAAATGATTGCATTTGTGTATTTTCCGTTTAGAATAATCATAGATACCCTCCTTTTCTTACCATCGTGAGAGATGGCGAATTTATATAAGTCTCAATTAGAGATGCTGGGTAGAATCAAAAAAAGCTCAAGACCTTCCGATCTTGAGCTTTTCGTAACACAAAAGAAGAGTGGGGTTATTTTTCGCCACAATGAATTTGTGATAGATCCAGAAGATTGGAATGAATAAGTGATATGTTATATTGGTTTATTTGAATATTTTTATATTGATTCATTGTGTTTTCACCTTCTTTCGAAATAATTTATTTTAAAGATTAGCAGGAAGAAGAGGGTCCAGTCAAGTATTATTCACATATAGAGAAGTGGTTTTTTTACTAGATCGAAAGTTATCTATCGAAGGAAGGAACAGACGATGAAGGAAATTAGAACAAGTGGTACTTGGAATATCGCTGGTCAAAGAGGCATTTATCAAGGCGAACTGCACATCAATCGAATGGAAGGAACCATTCATCTAACTGTTACTGTGCCAGAAGGTCAGCTTGATAGAGTGGTAGAAGGCCGTCGGATTTCGATGATTCAAGGTGACTTGATGAGTGGATGGTCTGTGACTTTGAGTGACTCAGAAGTTCGGCGGATTCAAGAGCAGCGCTTTGATGAAGTTCGAGTGGATATTTTCTCAAAAATTGCTATTTTGGGTGATCATTTTGATACATTAGAAGAACTCAAATTTAAGAATTTTCGTTTTCGCTTGTCCAATGCAGTAGACTGGGCTGATCTGTGTAAATTTACTCAGGAGGTCGAGAAAGAGTCGGAAGGAAGAATTCCTTTCACTTGGTGTCATCGAAAACAAATTCGGATTGAGGCCAATTCAAATCTGGAAGTTGCGATTACCCCGGTGCTTGATGAAAGTCAGATTGACTATTTTGCTCGAGATATTAGCTTGAAGCAGGATGTGGATATTGATTTTTATTATAAAAAAGATATTTCTTTGGAGAAATGCCTTGAAGATGTGAAGGCAATCAAATACCTGATCTCTCTTGCGATCAAGCAAGATGTATGGATCGAGCAAATGTATTATTTACATCCGGCAGGAGAAAACGAGGGAAGACCTGCGAGCCGCGGTGAAGTCATCTTGGCCCGGCGTCAGGGGGTAGAGGAGTCGATTAATCGGTATGATCCATTCTTCTTTTTGACTTCATTAAAGAAAGAAAATCTTTATCAGTGGTTTGACAAGTTTGAAAAACTGAAGCCCATTATGGATCTTTATTTGGCTACAATTAAGAATGTTGAGATGCCGATTGAAATTCAATTTTTAAGTATTGTACAAGCGTTAGAAGTCTATCACGCTCGCTTTGTAACGAACGAACGGGTTGAGTATCGAGATCGAGTGCGAGCTCTTTTTGAGACCTTATCAGATCAGACAAGACCGATTTTCGAGGCTGCTTTTATGGATAAGGAAATTAAGCGAGCCAATCGAATACTTCTAAAAAGTCGTTTGAATGATTTGATGTATCTGCAAAGAGGAAAAATGGATTTTTATAATTTTTGTGATGAAAAATATCCTTTTGATTTTGTAGATATGGTGGTAAATACTCGCCATTACTTAACTCACTATGGGGATGAACGAAAAGGTAGCGCAGTTCATGGGGCTAAATTGAGAATCACCTGTGATATTTTGCTTCTGGTGTTGGCTTATCATCTGCTGAAAGAGTTGGGGATGGCCGAGGATGTGCATGTGCTTGATAAATTGAATGAACGTCAAGAAGTGATCTTGCGGCAATATCAGGAAGTAGTGGGAGAATGAAAAAGACTGAGATCAATCTTTGATTGACCTCAGTCTTTTTAGACTGTAGACATAAGTGTTATAGATGTTGTGTCAATGGAAGCTTGTAGGATATTTATGCAAAAGCTTCATCGTGATCTTAAAACAACGGGAAACCTAGATTGGCTATAGGAATAGATCTTTTGAAATATCTTGTGGTTTGATTACCTGGGTACCTGTAACGGTTTGACCGTCATTGCTTTTTTGTCACTTCGTTTCTTAAAAGAAAGCAGTCAAGCTTGGGGAAGTAGATCAAGTAAAAATTTGGCTCGTACCTATTTGGGTTCCAAATGAGAAAAGAAGGTCTACAAACTAATGAATTATGTTTTCTGATTTTATTAACACTCGCTTGATTTTGCCTTTGGTCTAGAGTCTTTTCTATTTGAGGGTTAGATGAATTAGGAGGAAACCCAAAAAAGTAGCCCCGAGAGAACCGAGTAAGTGGCTAGCCATGGTGATGAAGGCCCAAGAATAGGCTTCATCTTGTAGCATCAGAGCTACTTCACCAGAGAAACTAGAAAAGGTAGTGAATCCACCACAGAAGCCGGTGATTAAAAAG
>JAGOHU010000200.1 GCA_017995975.1 Negativicutes bacterium | reverse complement strand
GTCTTATATGAGTCTCAAAAAACGATAATGGTCCTACCAAAAGAACCCGATAAGAATGCCGATTTTTTATAAAAATTTTGAAAAAAAGCTCCTGCCTTAAAACTTAATTCAAAGCAGGAGCTTTAGTAAAAGGAGTTTATCCTTCTACTTTAATTTCAACAGAACTTTCCCAAATTCCATGAATATTACAGTAAGAAGCAGCAATTAAGGTCCCAGACTTCATCAATTTAACTTGAGTCATTGCCATCGGCATCGTATAAGCAGGCCCTTGATTGGCTCCTTCTACTGACTCCCCATGAACATTAAATTCGAACAATCCCAAATCAAAAGCGACTTTGGCTTCTGCTGGCTTATAAGCTAAACGAATCCAGCGAATATGATGTTCTGTCGTATTTGGATGAGCAACCTCTTTTCCAACACTAACAGTAACATTAAAAACTTCACCAGCTTTTACAGTTGCCGGAGCTTCAATTGCAGGAACATGTTTCTCGGTTTTCCAATCCGCACTTTGGATTACATCAGAAAATTTCATAATAAATCTTCTCCTTTCAGAATCGTAGGTTTTCCCTACGCATATTAGATTAGACAAAAGAAACAATAATCCTTCTTAAAAAAGAATGAAATTTATGTGTCGGAGGCAATTTGATGAAATGGACGATTTCGGAGTTTGAGCAAGGACAACGGGTAGTGGACTTTCTCAAGAGTAAAGGAGTACATCCAAAAATATGGCGAGCCATCCAAGCCAAAAACATTCCTATTATCAATCAATCTTTTTTCCAATCAAATTATTTATTACAGCTTGGTGATAGGATCGACATTTCACCTGCTTTTTTTAAAAGTAAAGCTCCCACAGAATTGAAAGCCGATATTCTTTTGGAGACAAAAAATCTTCTCATTGTAAATAAGCCAGCAAATATTTTAGTCCATCCATCGGGGCCTCAAAAAGAAACTACTCTTAATGACTTAGTCCTCGCCTACTATCTATCCAAAAGCATTTCTTCTTCTCCTCACCCAATTTTACGTCTAGACCGCAACACCAGTGGTATTGTGGTATATGCAAAGTCTCCCTCTGTCCAAAGTCAGCTCCAAAATGCCGAATTGCATAAAACTTATCTAGCAGTAGTAGATCAAAATTTTCCAGATACAGACTTTTTATATTCTGCCCCAATCCAACGAAATGAAGATAGCATCATTGAAAGAAAAATTGGGGATCTAGGAAAATCTTCCCTTACTCATTTTTCTGTATTGGCCAAAACCTCATCCCATACCCTACTTAAATGTACCCTATTGACTGGTCGGACTCATCAAATACGACTTCATCTGTCTTCTCTTGGTTTTCCAATACTTGGGGACACTCTATATGGGAAAATCTCATGGCACTCTCGCTATGCTTTGCATGCCTGGAAGCTTACTTTTTCTGGTTCTTCAACGATTTCCTCTTTCACTGCTACTGCACCAATCCCAGATCAACTAAAACTGCTATTTCCAAATTACTCATTCTAAAATCTAGACAAAATATGGTATAATAAATTCGAATTGAGTACACTGATTTATTTTGAATGGAGGACAAAAAAATGCCACTTATTACTACAACCAAAATGTTTGCCGATGCTTATAAGGGCGGCTATGCAGTTGGGGCCTTTAACGTCAATAACATGGAAATTATCCAAGGAATTGTTGAAGCTGCTAAATTGGAACAAGCTCCTTTAATTCTCCAAGTATCTGCGGGAGCTCGAAAGTATGCAAATCCGATTTATTTACGAAAATTGGTTGAAGCAGCGGTAGAAGAATCAAATCTTCCCATCGCCCTTCACTTAGACCATGGAGACAACTTCGAGATTTGCAAGTCCTGTGTAGATGGTGGATTTACCTCTGTCATGATCGATGCTTCGCATCATCCCTTTGAAGAAAATATCCGCTTGACCAAAGAAGTCGTTGAGTATGCTCATGCCCATGGAGTTGTGGTAGAAGCCGAACTAGGTCGCCTTGCAGGTGTAGAAGATGCAGTTAATGTTTCTGCCCAAGATGCTTCTTACACCGATCCTGATCAAGCAGTTGAATTTGTCCAACGAACTGGCGTTGACTCTTTAGCTATTGCCATAGGAACCAGTCACGGAGCTTATAAATTTAAGGGAGATCCTCAGCTTGATTTTGAACGGTTAGAAACCATTTCAAAATTGCTCCCAAATTTCCCACTCGTACTTCACGGTGCTTCTACTGTCCTTCCTGAATTTGTAAAAAAATGTAATGAATTTGGTGGTAAAATTGATGGCGCCCAAGGAGTTCCCGAAGAAATGCTCAGCCGTGCTAGTAAGCTGGGAGTCTGCAAAATCAATATTGACACCGACCTCCGTTTAGCAATGACCGCTGCAATTCGAGAATATTTAGCACTTCATCCCGAACATTTTGACCCACGCCAATACCTTGGTCCTGCTCGTCAAGCAATTCAAGATATGGTACAGCATAAAATCAAAAATGTATTAGGTTGTTCTGGACGTTTATAAAAATAATAATTCTTTAGAAAAAATGCCTCCTTCTATTGCAAGAATACAATAGAAGGAGGCATTTTTTGTAGATTATTTTTGATTTAAGAGAAATCATCGCTACAGCTATAATTTTAAATGACTCGTATCATTCACAGATTCAAAGGTCATCTTTCCATCTTTCCCAATACCCAGAATATTAATTGCTGTATTCCCTTGTTCGATCTCCCACATGTCTTTTAAAGGAAGCCCCATCACTTCACAAACAATAACTCGGATCGTTCCCCCGTGAGTCACAGCAAGAACTACATCTCCAGCAGAGCTATTGGTCAAAATTTCTTCAAATCCTTTTAACACTCGTTCTCTAAAACTTTCCGCATTTTCTCCTGCCGGAATGATCTGAGGAGTCGGATCAGCAAAAAAAGCATTTACTTTTTCAGGAAATTGTTCCTCAATTGAGGTAAAGGTTTGACCTTCCCAGTCTCCAAAATGCATTTCTCGAAGTTCTGGCACTTCAAGAATTGGGATTTCAAAATTGCACTTACTTGCGACTGTCTCAGCAGTTTTTCGTGCTCTTTGCAAATCAGAACTATATACCTTAGACCACTGAATATTTTTCAATTTTTCTGCCAATTTTTCTGCTTGATCAAGTCCTGTATTATCCAGACCGATGTCTTTCGAGCCTTGATATCTCTTTTGCTTATTCCATTCGGTTTGCCCATGTCGCACCAGATAGA
>JAGOHU010000199.1 GCA_017995975.1 Negativicutes bacterium | reverse complement strand
CCACTTTTTAGGATAGACCACAATGTCTACTCGGTCTATTATAATCGAAAAACGTTTGTTTTCACAAAATTAGCGAAAGTTACTTTTTACAACACAAAGCAACAAAATCCCCAAAATTGATTTTATTCTTTATTTTACTGTGCGAATGGGAGGCAAATCAAGAAAAAGCAGGTGATCTGTTGAGCTAAAAAACACAATTCTTTACATCATTATAGGAGTCATTCTTGCAAGTATAGGCACTTCTCCTTCCCCGGGTGTCAAGTTTCTGAACCATCATGAATTTATTGGAAATTACAATCGATTAGTCCCCCTTACCCATGGGTTGGGTATGGGTCTCTTGATTTGCTGTACCTCTTTATCCATAAAGAAATTTTTTCCCTAGAAATAACTAGTAAAGCAAAAAATCCCTTTCGCAAAATGCGAAAGGGATTTTTATTTGATAAATTACATTCCAAAAATAGCAAGAACCCACTTGGCGCTAGCCATGTAATTAATGATAAACGCATTTGGAATATCAATCAGAAAAGCTCCTACAATCGGTACGATAAAGTAAGCTTTCGCTGCATAACCATATTTAGAACTGACTGCCTGCATACTTACCAACGCATTGGAAGTAGCTCCCATCATAAAGCCGATAAATCCAGCTGAAATAACAGTTGCTTCGTAATCTTTTCCAAAGAGCAGGTATACCATGAAGTAAGCCATGAGCAAAACGAAAATGAGTTGGAGGATCATCATTGTGATCAATGGTCCTGCCAAATTGATTAATTGAGCCAATTTCATGGACACAATCGCCATCGAAATAAATACAGCCAGTGAGATATCTGAGATCGAATCAATGATCTTGCTATCGATTTTGAATTTCCCGCTAATATCACCTACATTTCGGATGATAATCGCTGCAAACATCGCTCCCAGATAAGCTGGGAAAGATTGGTTAGATCCAATTGATTTAAAGAATACGACTACATAGTAGCTGAAAATTGAACCAATACCAATAGCTACCAAAACCCATGCTAAATTGTTTAGCAAATCTTTAGGTGACATTCTATCATCTTCATCTGCCACTTCAACTTCAAAACCAGCTGCTGGTACATAGTCTGCATCTTTCGGAGTTTTTAAACCATTTCGCTTAATAAGCCATTCAGCCATAGGTCCACCAGTCATAGAACCAGCGATCATTCCAAAAGTTGCACAAGCAATACCTGCTGCTGCTGCTCCCTTTACGCCTAGTTCATTTTCAAAAATAGGACCAAAAGCCCCAGCAGTTCCCAAGCCACCAGTCAAAGTCACAGCTCCACCAATAATCCCGAGTCGTGGATCGATACCAAAAAATTCAGCCACACCCATCCCGAGAATATTTTGTAGCACCGCACCTACTGTTGCGATAGCAAAGAATGCCATAATCAACATAGTTCCTTTTTTCAAAAGGGTAATACTTGCATTCATACCAATGGTACAGAAAAACATAATCATAAGTGCAGTTTGTAGAGTTCCGTTAAATTCAAATCCTAAAATTTTATTATGTTCTAAAATTGCTACAATAATTGCAAAGGGAAGGCCACCCACTACAGGAGCAGGAATCGAAAAGCGCACCAATGCCGGAATTTGGTTTCGGGCCCATACCCCGAGGTAATAAGCAATAACACCCAGTGCCATCAGTTGATACATATTTACCTTAACTGTAAGAAGGCCTTTAATAATAGCTGTTTCCATAAAATAACCACTTCCTCTCTTCATTTAAAAGACAACAGAAAAATTTTCTGAAAATTCTTCCTCTTTATAATGATAACAATTTTTCATGAAAATACAATATTTTTTTCTTTCACCCACCCTTTTTCGGTAAAAAAATTTAGAATAAACTTGGCTTTTTGATCTAATTTTTCATATAAATGGTTGTTATAAAAAAACAAAAAATCGAATATACTTCTTTCTCCCTCATCCCCCACGAAAGCCACTGAATATCTTACAAAAAAAACCCTCTCATCATTGTTTTCACTTTATGATTTGAGGGCTTTCTAGGTTGCCTGGTCTTCTATTCTATCAGCTAGTTTCTGAGATTCGAAAGAATCTACATCTGGTAATGACCCCATAAAATCATGGCCCAAACCAATAGCATCAATGTGAGAGCTACAAATTGAGCAGCACTTCCCATGTCTTTCGCTTTTTTTGCCAAAGGATGTAAGTCTGGCGAAGCTAGGTCTACCACATTTTCAATCGCCGAATTCAAAAGCTCTGTAATCCATGAAACACCAATTGGCAAAATCCATAAGGCTCGCTCAACTGAGCTCAAAGGAAGGACAAAAGCCCCAATCAATCCTGCAATTCCTAAAAAAACAACTTGCCTAAAAGCCATTTCATCTGCCCAAGTCGCCCGCAAACCGGCCATGGAAAAACCAAAAGCCGACAATAATCGATTTCCTTTATGGTAATGCTTTTTCACCGCAAGACCCCTTTTCAATTACTTTATTCTTTCCCGATTTCCTTATATCTTCCGTCTTTGTATAAGCGACTCGCTCCTTGATACCAAGAAATCGCTTCACTACTTAGTGCCGGATCCTCTGGGAGATTTTTATACTCTCCTGTTTCAAAATTCACTTGATAAGTGGTCACTTTTTTCTGAGGATTTAAGACAACCAATCGGTCCCCTTTGACATAGCCAAGGGATTGATAGGTACTAATGAAAATCCTTCCTTGGTCTGGCTGGATTTTCATCACATCATAGCCTAAAAAGCGAGATGGATAAGAGAAGTTTAACAGACCCATCAAGGTTGGTGCAAGGTCTATTTGACTCATCAAGGTATTCACTTCTTTAGCAGGAATTAATTCGGGTGCATAAATGAATAGAGGAATATGGTAACGAAGGATCGGCACTTCCGTTTTTCCTGCCGAATCAGCTTGATGATCTGCTACAATCACAAAAATAGTATCTTTGAACCAAGGCTTTTGTCTCGCCTTTTCTATGAAATCACCAATGGCCCAGTCCGTATATTTTACCGAACCCTTTCGGTCACCCGGTGAAGGAATATCAATTCTTCCATCAGGATAAGTAAAGGGCCTATGATTGGAAGTGGTCAAAACCATATTAAAGGAAGGTTTTCCTTCTGCATAATCTTGGTCTAACTTTTGAAGGGTCTTATTAAAAATAACTTCATCTGCCACACCCCAAGCATTTTCCATCATAATTTCTTCGGATGGAATATCTGTTCGGTCTGTAATCG
>JAGOHU010000049.1 GCA_017995975.1 Negativicutes bacterium | reverse complement strand
CCAATTTTATCTAACAGTTCTTCCACATCAGATAGGTGAACCTCTTCGAGAGTCAATTTATAACGTTCCATCAAAGCTGTGGGCTTGATCTCTCGGAGAATCTCTAAAAACTCTCGCACTGCCAAATCCATATCATAGATATCGTCTTTGATCCCACCTGTCAAAGCCAGTCGGCGGGCTGCTGCCTGATCATCCAATTTAGGTGGTAAAATCCCCGGAGTATCCAAGAGATCAAATCCGCCTTGAGTCTTGATCCAAAGTTGATTTCGAGTCACTCCGGGACGATTTGCCACAAGGACTCGGCTTTTCCCGCAGAGACGATTCAAAAGAGACGATTTCCCTACATTTGGAATTCCTACAATCATCACTCGAGCCGCTCGAGGGTTCATTTTTTTCTCGGCTCTTTTCAGATTCGCCGGCTCCATCACTTTGGCGATAGCTTGATTCAATTCTTTAATTCCCATTCCGGTTACTGCATTCATTAAAATAGTGGGAATTCCTTCCTCCGCATAATAAGTTTGCCATTCTGTTGTAATCTTCGAATCGGCCAAGTCGGCCTTATTCAAAGCGACAATCCGCGGCTTTCGAGCAACCAATTCAGGGATCATCGGATTGGCACTACTGATTGGCACCCGAGCATCCAAGAGCTCTACCGCCACATCAATTACACTCATTTTTTCTCGAATCTCTCGAATTCCTTTTGCCATATGCCCTGGAAACCACTGAATATGATTTCCACTTTGCTTAACCATATAAACTCACCACCTTGCTTCTAAATTTTTGCCACTTCGCCGATAAAGTTCTTCCAAAAATAAGTCCTCTTCTTTCGGTGAAATCATCACCTCTTTAAGCTCACTATTTTCCAGATAAACGATTACAATCATAATCGTCCCTAAACCACATTTACGACGATTCTTACGATTATACTTTTTAAAAAAAGGATTAATTGGCCGGCGATATACTTTTTGAATCG
Organism: Negativicutes bacterium; assembly: GCA_017995975.1. Lineage (GTDB taxonomy): Bacteria > Bacillota > Negativicutes > JAGOZY01 > JAGOZY01 > JAGOHU01. The sequence goes on along the minus strand of JAGOHU010000049.1, from coordinate 9,461 downwards.
AAGAGTAAGGGATTTTTAGTTTTCGCCATTCCCAATCAATTCGCAATTCATAAGGTTCAAAAGTATATTTTATATGAAAATAAATCCACAGTAATAAGCTTGAGACTATCAGAAAACAAATCTCTGCGATAAAATCATCATAGCTAAGATTCTTTTTCGTATTGATTGTCATAAAGGAAGTCATTCCAATAATCAAGAGAATAATCCCAATACCGCTTATTTCAAAATAGGTGATTTTTGATGGAAATTCCTCTTGTCTCATGATCTATAATTCTCCATTTTCTTTTGACAAACGATCGCCTGCCTAAGGAAAAAGCCCTGCCAATTGGCAGAGGCTTTTATTTACGGCAAAGTTTTCCAATCACTCAAAGGCCAGAAGACAAGAAGTGCTTTTCCTTTGATCATATCTAAAGGAATAAAACCAACTCGAAAATCTCGGCTATCCAAGGAATTATATCGATTATCACCCATTGCAAAGATGGTGCCTTCTGGTACCAATCGCTCTGGATATTCATCAAATTGGAGTAAATTTTCTTTCGGGATATAATGACCACCCGAATCACGCTTCATATAGTTCTCTTGTTGGGCTACCCCATTCACATAAACAACACCACTTTTTACAGCGATCTTATCACCGGGCAATCCAATCACTCGTTTTACAAAATCACGATCTGGATCTTTCGGATATTTAAAGACAATCACTTCGCCCCGCTCAGGAATTCGGAAGCGATAAATAAATTTTGAAATCACCAATCGATTATCATTTTGTAAAGTCGGCTCCATTGAAGGGCCACTAACTAAATAAAGCTCCACAATAAAGGTACGAATAAAAAACGCTAGGACCAGTGCAATCCCAATCGAAATAATCCAATCTTTAACCTCAGCCTGCCATCCACCATTTGCCATTTTTTTGCCTCCTAAAAAAAAGGAAAGCGCTGTAATCTTACGAGTACAGCACCTTCATTTCTACTTCTAGCGTTTTTCGCGAATACGAGCTGCTTTACCTGTAAGTTCACGCAGGTAGTAAAGTTTGGCTCGGCGAACAATACCACGACGGGTACATTCAATTTTAAAGAGGCGTGGGGAATGTACTGGGAAAGTACGCTCTACTCCAACACCGCTACTCATACGACGAACTGTGAAAGTTTCACGCACACCAACACCATGGCGTCGAATAACTACACCTTCAAAAATCTGTACACGCTCACGAGTTCCCTCTCTTACTTTTACGTGTACCTTGACAGTGTCCCCAGGACCAAACTTAGGAACGTCTTGTCGGAGTTGCTCTTTTTCTAACACATCAATAATATTCATTTCTTTTCCTCCTAGTCGTAATGTTCATGCGAGCAGCAGAGGACCATCCGTATTAACATTCGAAATTATATCAAATTTTTAAACAAAAGTAAAACTATTTTTATTCCCACCAAGATTCGCCAAACATCCGATCTAAAATAATCGCAGCGGCGGAACGAACCGAAAGGTGATTGTACTGGCCTCGCCCTCGAATCGGGTCTAAAATATGATCCAATTGATCCATAATTTCTTCTGTCATTCCCCAGCCCGTACCAAAGAGGAGAAGAATCGGTCGATCCCATTCTCTCTTGCGAAAATCCTGATAAGAAAGCCTACGTTCTCCTTCGGCTGCGTCGGTTCCCATCAAAATGGGCTCAAGGCCCGTCTCAGCATAAATCTTCGCTTTTGCCGCCTCTACGGATTCTACAAGGGATAAGATCGACAAAGCATTCTTACGATCCGGATTGTAAGTACTCCCAAATCCTTCCTGCCAATAGCCAAGCATATCTTTCACCAACTCTTGCTGAGCTTCCAAAGGGTGAATCACAAAATAACCAGAAATATCATAGGTACGAGAGCTTCTCGAAATATCATGGATATCAAAATTTGTGATCGCTGTCGCAATGGTTTCTTTATTTTTATTATAAATCGGATAGTGAACAAGTCCTACATAGCACTTTACCATCACTTTTCCTCCCACTTTTTCGGATCCATCGAAAGTAATTTTAAATCCTTGTCAGTCAACTCAGCTTTCATAAGTAAATCTGGTCGCCTTTGAATCGTCCGAAGGAGACTTTGCTTTCTCCGCCACTTCTCGATCTCTTCATGATGGCCAGACAGCAAGACTGGAGGTACTTCTTTTCCTTCAAACAAAGGAGGCCGAGTATATTGAGGATATTCTAAAAGAGAGTCTGAAAAAGACTCTTTCTCCGCCCCGTCCTCATGACCTAAAGTACCCTCTAAATTGCGTACAATTCCATCAGTCATCACCAAAGCCGGAAGCTCTCCCCCAGTAAGCACATAATCACCTAGCGAAAAGAATTCGTCTGCCAACTCAGATATTCGCTCATCCAGCCCTTCGTAGTGACCACAGATAAAGATCAGATGATCCATTTTACTCAAACGAATTGCATCCGCTTGGGTAAATCTTTTACCCGTTGGAGTCATTAGTAAGGTGCAAACTTTCTTGTCTGGCAAGGAAGACTTCAGGATAGATCCATGAGCTTCATAGAGAGGTCGTGGCTCTAAAAGCATCCCCGGCCCTCCACCATAAGGATAATCGTCTACTTTAAAATGAGGTACTTGTGAAAAATCTCTTGGATTTACCACTTCATAGGAAAAAATCCCAGCTTTTGACGCTCTATCTAGAATGCTTTCTTTCAAAGAGCCTGCAAACATGCTGGGAAATAAGCTAAGGAAAGATATTTTCATGGACTCACCATTCCTTTTGAGGGATGATTTCCATCCGTCCATTGGGTACATCAAATTTCTTCACTACTTCCCGAATCGCAGGAATCAAAATCGGTTTTCCTACCTCAGGAGTAATTTCGTATACATCATTGGCACCTGTATTAAGGACTTGGCTAATTACACCAATTTTCTCACCGGTTTCCTGATGAAAAACCGCAAGGCCAATAATCTCGAAGTGAAAGTACTCGCCCTCCGGAAGTTCTGGCAAGTCAGATTTAGCGATATAAACTTTCTTTCCCCGGTATTTCTCCGCTTCATTTGGATTGGTAACCCCAACGAGCTTGACCACGAAAACCCGCTTATGGTTTCGGATACTCTCAATGGTTTGAGAACTTCCGTCCTCTAGATAAACTTTTTTCAAATTGAGATACTGCTCGGCGTCGTCACTGTAGGGGTACAGACGAATTTCGCCCCGCACTCCGTGCGGGGCGACAAACTCACCATTGCAGATCATCTGCTTGGTAATCATCTAAATTCTAAGAACGGAAGGCAATGATCTTGCCATCTTCGACGACAATTTCACTACGAGTTAATTTTTCTAGGTCATCCCCTACTTTAACAGTGACCAGCTGCTCCATTTGTCCACGTAAAATTTCAGAACCAAGTTCCAATTTTTCAGCCGCTTGCAAACGTTCATTAAAATTCTCTTTTGCCTGTTCCATCTTCGCACGTTCTCCATCGATTTGCTGACGCAATCCGACAAGAGCTTGTGCGTCTGTCTGAGCTTGTTCGGCCATCATACGACGAGTGTGGAAGTCAAATTGCTGCAGGTCTTGATCGACTGCTGCAAGAGCACTATTCACTTCTTCAATCAATTCGGCTTTCAAGGTCTCAGTTACTTTCGCTTTCACTGTAACAGGAAGTTTGAGAGTAATTGTTTCCATTTAGAAGCACCTCCTACATTATTTCCACATTGATACGTTTATCATCTCTTGTGGCACTCGCCTTTACAAGAGTACGAATCGCTTTTGCGATTCGCCCTTGTTTTCCGATGACTTTCCCCATGTCTTCCGGTGCAACTTTCAAAGAGACCGTCACTTCCCAATCACTTGCTACTTCAGTTACTTCAATAGCTTCTGGTTGGGCGACCAATGCCTTTGCAATCGTTTCTACCAATGCTTTCATGGTTCACGCCTCATTTCTTTGCTTGCTTGGCATCATCCCACTTTTTAATGATCCCTTCTTTGCTGAGCAAAGAGCGAGCTGTATCAGTAGGTTGAGCGCCTTTATTCAGCCACTCGATTGCTTTCTCTTCGTTGATTTCCACAACTGCTGGGCTACGAGTTACATCGTAAGTTCCCAGAATATCTAGAAAACGACCATCCCGTGGAAAACGGGAATCCGCTACTACTACACGATAGAAAGGATTTTTTTTAGCACCTAAACGCATTAAACGAATTTTTACTGCCATCTTGAATTCACCTCCTTATATTAGTTTCTAACCGATTATTACATAAAGGGAAATTTCATTCCACCTTTTTTCTTACCCTTATTCATTCCTGTAAACTGCTTCATCATTTTATTGGTTTCTTCAAACCGTTTGAGAAGTTGGTTTACATCCTGCACCTGGGTACCACTTCCAGCGGCGATCCGCTTTCTCCGACTCCCATCGATAAGGGAAGGCTTAGTTCGTTCCGCCATAGTCATGGAGCGAATAATCGCTTCAATTTTCTTAATGTCTTTTCCATCCAAGTCTACATCTTTAAGCTCTTTCATCTTGCTCATCCCGGGGATCATCCCGAGAATATCTTTAAAAGAACCGAGCTTTCGAATCTGCTGCATTTGGCTTAGAAAATCATTTAGATCGAGACCGTCTTTCATCATCTTCTTGGCCATTTTCTCGTTCTCAGCTGTGTCCATTTCGGTTTGAGCTTTTTCGATAAGAGTGAGTACATCACCCATCCCAAGAATTCGAGAAGCCATTCGATCTGGGTGGAAAGCCTCAAGGGCATCCATTTTTTCACCCATACCAACAAATTTAATAGGTGCCCCAGTGACCGCTTTAATGGATAAAGCCGCCCCACCCCGAGCATCCCCATCCATCTTGGTGAGAACAATCCCGTCTAACCCCAATTTTTCATGGAAGCTTTCGGCTACCTGTACTGCATCTTGTCCAGTCATCGCATCGGCTACCAGAAGAATCTCATGAGGTTTCACTTGTTTTTTGATCGTTACAAGCTCTTCCATCAATTCTTCATTCACATGAAGCCGACCAGCTGTATCAATAATGACAATATCGTAAAGCTTTGAAGCAGCTTCTGCCATAGCGGCTTTCGCAATTTCTACCGGATTTTTACTAACTCGGTCCGAATAGACTGGAATATTGAGTTGTTTCCCGATCGTTTCAAGTTGAGCGATTGCCGCAGGCCTTTGCACATCTGCTGCTACCAGCAATGGCTTTTTCCCTTGCTTCCGAAGATGTAGGGCCAACTTTCCAGTGGAAGTTGTTTTCCCTGCCCCCTGAAGACCCACCATCATAAGCACCGTCGGTGGCTTGGAAGCGATCAGAATCTTGCTCTGACTTCCTCCCATCAACTCGGTCAACTCTTCGTTAACGATTTTGATCACTTGCTGAGCTGGAGTCAGGCTATTCATTACCTCTTCACCAATGGCTCGCTCTTTAATTCGGTTGATCAACTCTTTAACAACTTTAAAATTTACATCGGCTTCCAAAAGTGCCATCCGCACTTCTCGCATCGCTTCGGTCACATCTGCTTCGCTCAACTTGCCTCGTCCTCTAAGCCTTTTAAAAGTACCTTGAAGCTTATCTGAAAGGTTCTCAAATAATGACATAGGAGACCTCCTAAGATTTAATTAATCTTTCCAAAAGTTCTAGACCCTGCTGCCGCTTTTCTGGTTTTTCCGAGCTCACAAACTGATAAATTTTTTCAAACAATTCTTTTTGTTCGATTTCTTTACTCATCAATCCAAGAGATTTCTCATACTCTTCCATACTATGAAGACCTCGTTTCACCGATTCATGAACTGCTTGACGAGAAATTCCTTCCTCTTCGGCAATCTCTCCGAGTGAATAGTCTTCAAGCATATAGCGGGCCAAAATTCGTCTTTGTTTTTCTGTAAGTAACATACCGTAAATATCTAGTAAATTTGCTACTCGAACTCGTTCCTCCAGCATGCTATCTACCTCCATGCTGTCAAACAAAAAAGCCTGACAGAGTTATTCTAGCGAATTCCAGAAGCTCTGTCAAGGTTTTTTAGTTGTCAGAGAAAATTGCATCCAAAAATTGGTCACTATCAAAAGGTTGAAGATCAGTCATCCCTTCTCCAACTCCGATCCAGCGAACCGGCAAGCCAAGCTCCCGATTGATCGCTAACACAATCCCCCCTTTGGCAGTCCCGTCCAATTTGGTCACTACCAAACCAGTCAGAGGAACTGCAGATGCAAATTCTTTCGCTTGGCTAATGCCATTTTGTCCTGTATTGCCATCAATTACGAGCAATATTTCTTGAGGTGCCGCAGGAATTTCTCGCCGAATCACTCGTTCAATTTTCTTCATTTCTTCCATCAAGTTGGTCTTATTGTGAAGCCGCCCTGCAGTGTCGATAATCACCCGATCTGACTTGCGTGCCAATGCAGCTTTTACCGTGTCAAAAGCTACTGCCGCTGGGTCTGCTCCGTCGGCTTGTCGAATCACATCGACCCCAACCCGCTCGCCCCAGGTCTCTAGTTGAGTCGCAGCGGCAGCTCGAAAAGTATCTCCCGCCCCGAGAAGGACCTTCTCTCCTTTTTCTTTATAGTAATGGGCCAATTTCGCAATGGTAGTGGTTTTCCCCACCCCATTTACCCCCACCACTAAAGTCACCCAAGGCTTGGAAGAATCCTCCACCAAATTTCCTTGAGATTCATTTAATATCTGAGCCAAATACTTTTTCAAGAAATTCGGCACTTTTTCAGTTGTATCAATATCGCCTTTTTTCCAAGCCCTACGGACTTCGTCTAAAAGCTCCATGGTGGTCTTTACCCCTAGGTCGGCAGCTAAAAGAACCATTTCCAATTCTTCTAAATATTCTTCATCAATATTGCGAAAAACCCCAGCCAAACTTTTCAAAGGCTGAGTCAATACACTACGGGTCTTTCCAAGCCCTGCTTTCAATCGATCAAAAAAACTCATCTTATTCTCCTTTTCTCTCTACTTTTCAAAGGCTACTTGATTTCCTTCAAATCGAACCGAAATCAATCGAGAAATCCCGGCCTCTTCCATGGTAATCCCATGCAAAGTATCTGCAATCTCCATAGTCCCTCGTCGATGAGTCACCACAATAAATTGGGATTTTTCTCCATACTCTTTTAAAAATTGGCTAAATCGTCTCACGTTTGCCTCATCCAATGCGGCATCCACCTCGTCAGCTAGATAAAAGGGACTGGGTTTACATTCCATAAAGGCAAAAAGCAAGGCAATGACTGTTAGAGCTCGTTCGCCCCCTGAAAGTAAAGTCATATTTTGAAGCTTTTTGCCCGGTGGCTGTACAAAGATTTCCACTCCAGTCTCTAAGATATTGGTAGGGTCGGTCAAGCTTAGTTCGGCTCGGCCCCCACTAAATAATTCAAGGAATATCCGTTCAAATCGAACGCTGACTTCACGGAAGGTTTTTTCAAATTGCTCAGCCATTTCTCGGTTCAACTCATTCAAAAGTCGTTGCAAAGACTGGCGAGCGCTTTGTAAATCTGCCGACTGGGTCTCAAAGAAAGAGTACCGTTCTAATTGGCGGTCATACTCCTCCACCGCATAAGGATTCACCGCACCGATTTCTGCTAGTTGATTTCGAAGAACTGCCAACCGATCGGATAGCCCTTTTAAGGAAATCTCAAAGTCCACTTCTTTAAGGGCTGACTCTACATCCAGCTCAAATTCTTCCAGCAAATGACTCTGCCATTTTTCCTGCTCAAAAGTAAGTCGTTGCTTTCTCATATCCCAGTCATGACGTTTTTCACGGAGCTTGGTTTCTTCCCGCTCCAGTAAGATGTCTTCTTTTTCTTTTTCTTGCTTTTCTGCAAGCAACTTCTTCCAGAATCCTTCGGCTTGGATTGTTCCTTCTTGGACCGAGGTCAGCTTCTCTTCTTTTTCCTTTTCTTCTTGAGTCAAAAGGGCTAACCGCTCATTCCCACTTTTCTTAAGACCTACAATTTCGCCAAGTCGCCCAGCCAACCCAATCAGATTCTGCTGCTCTCCTGCCAAATTAGTAAAGACTTCTTGCTTTCGCTCTTTAAGATGCTTGACATCTTGCTCTCGTCCATAGACTTCGACTTGCAGTCGAGTCAGCTCTTGCTGAATCTGTTCTCGTTCTGTCTCTAGTTTTCCAAATTCGCCCTGCATTAGCTCAACCGATTCTTTTCTTTCCGTTTCTTGCGATTGAGCCCTTTGAAGGTCTTGCTCGACCCGATGAGCTTCTCCTTGCAGAGTAATGCGTTGCTTTTGAATTTCTAAAAATTCCGAATCTAATTCTTTTAAATCATATCGAATTCGTTTATCCCGCTCTTCTAAGTGAGACACTTGTTCGGCGATCACCCGGAGACGCATATGAATTTCTTGAAGTTCTTTTTCTAGTTCTTGAAGGTCGTTCTCCTGCCCTGCTTGGAGCCTTTCCACTTGGATCAATTCTTTTTCTTTTTCCAGAATTTTTAGCTGACACCCGGCAAGAGTCTCGGAAAGCTTTTCCGCTTCTTCTCGTCGACCCCAAAAACTTTCTCGTTCTTTCCCTGCTGTGCCCCCAGTCATACTCCCACCAGGACGAAGAATTTCACCTTGAAGAGTAACAATACGAACAGAAAAATTCGACTTTCGACCAATCTTGAGAGCCACTTCCATGGTCTCTACCACCAAAGTACGATATAGAAGAAAATGAACTGCTTTTTCTACTTCCTTAGGAGCAGTCACAAAGTCCGACGCCCGTCCAAGGCAGCCCGGCTCGGTCAGCAAAGCATCCTCCCGCCGTCCATCCCCAAAAAGTTGAAGAGTTGTTAAAGGCAAAAACGTCACCCGTCCTGCCTTACGATCTTTTAAGTATTGAATTGCGGCTTGAGCATCTTTCTCGTTACGACAAATAATGTTCTGCATACTTCCGCCCAGAGTCACCTCTAAGGCAGTCCGATACTTGGAGCCTACTTCAAAAAGCTCAGCCACAGTCCCCAGTATTCCTTCTCGCCATGGGGTCTTAGCCTGCAAAAGCGAACGTACCCCTTGGCTAAAGCCATCCCGATTCTCCAGCATATCACTGAGCCATTGAACTCGTGATTTCACCGAAGATTCTTCTCGCCGTAGCCCTTCTAAGCCCTGACGACATTCGATTTTTTTCTTTTGGCTTGCAGCGATGCTTTGCCGCATGGCTCCCACATTTTGATTCATGCCCCCAAATCGTTGATCGCTTTGGAGTCGTTCTTTGCTTAAAGATTCTTTTTGTTCCAATACTTCAGCTACTTGTTTATTTAGTAGCTCCTGCTCTTGTTTTACTTTTTCTTCTTGCCGGGTGAAGCGATTTCCTTCATCTTGAAGAGTTTGATTTCGATTGCGGAGAGAAACAATTTCTTGAAGAGACGAAAAGCCCTCATCTCGGCTTCATTCCATTTTAGATTGCAATTGATTCCACTGACTCTGCATTGTCGTTTGTTTCCCTTGAATCTGAGCAAATTCAATTTTCTTTTCCTGAAAAATCCTTTCAGCCTGTTTTACTTTTTCTTT
>JAGOHU010000048.1 GCA_017995975.1 Negativicutes bacterium | reverse complement strand
GTATCTTGATAGATCACGCCAGTCATCAGACCATCATATTTTTCAAGAGCATCCAACGCATGCATTTTATTCGATGGATCATATCCTTCGATTTCTGCAAGAGGTTTAATATGCTCCGCAAACCAATCATAAGTATTTTTAGGATTGTAAGTCACGCAAGGGCTGAAAATATTGATGAATGCAAAGCCTTTGTGTTCCATCCCTTGACGGATCAACTCAGCTGCACCTTGAATATCACGAGCAGTGGTTTGAGCAATAAAAGTTGCTCCCGAAGCCAATGCAAGACCAATTGCACTGATTGGGTTTTCGATTGTTCCTTCTGGAGAAGTAACGGTTTGGAAGCCCAAATCACTTCGTGGGGAAGCTTGACCTTTTGTCAAACCATATACATGATTATCCATAACTACATAAGTCATGTCTATGTTACGACGCATGGAGTGGATCGTGTGAGCAGTTCCGATTGCGAAACCATCTCCATCTCCACCAGCAGCGATAACTTTCAAGTTTTTATTAGCCATTTTAATCCCTTGAGCGATTGGCAATGCACGGCCATGAAGGCTGTGAAAACCATAAGCATAGAGATAGCTATAAATACGGCTAGAGCAACCAATTCCGCCAACTACCATTGCTTCGTGTGGCTCAGTTCCACTTTTAACTAATGCGTTTTGAATTGCATTGAGTACTGCATAATGACCGCAACCTGGGCACCAGTTGGATTTTGTACCATTTTGAAAATCTTTCAATACTGCCATCTTATTTACCTCCCTTGATTCCGTTATATACAGTGCTGGTTTTCATTACGCCACCATCATATTGTAGTACGGATTCAATCTTTTTAGCTTCAGTTTCGAGATTATTCATTCTCATGAGACTTGCAAATTGTCCTTGTTGATTGTGTTCGACAACCACAACACGTTTTGCTTTTGCCATTTCAGCCTTCAAGAGTTCAACAGGCATTGGGTTGATCAAACGAATGATCCCAGTATTTGCTTTAACTCCATCTTTGTTGAAACGTTCGGCAGCTTCTTCAACCACACCACGAGCTCCACCCATACCCAAAATCAGAAGATCTGCTTCTGCATGAGGTGCATTGATCAACAAAGGATTTTTGAATACATTGACAACGTTATCCAATTTATGGAGACGTTTGTCCATCATTTTATTACGAGCCGCTGGATTTTCAAAAGGTTTGCCGTACTCATCATGTTCTAGACCAGTAGTCCCATGAATCCCATTTTTCATCCCTGGAAATACTCGTGGTGAAATTCCATCTTCTGTATGGAGGTAACGTTTATAGTAGTCAGGATTTGCCATTTCTGGTAGATCCGCTTGCTTTTTAATTTTTCCACGACGGATTTCAACTTTCGCCAAATCGAAAGGCTCAACCGTTTGCTCGCCAAGACCCATCTGTTGATCCGAAAGAACCATAACTGGAACTTGGAACTCTTCTGCCAAGTTGAATGCTTCTGCAGCATCATAGAAAAGGTCTTCAATCGAAGTAGGAGCCATTACAATTTTCACTGCATCTCCGTGGCTACCAAAGCAGCTGATATAAAGATCCGATTGCTCATGCTTGCTTGCCAATCCAGTGGAAGGGCCGCCCCGTTGAACATCAACAACAACCATTGGAATTTCAGCCATCACAGCCAATCCAAGAGCTTCAGACATCAATGCCACACCAGGTCCACAAGTTGCAGTCATCGAACGAACTCCTGCATAGTTTGCCCCAATTGCCATAATACAAGCCGAAAGTTCATCTTCAGTTTGGACTGCGTCTCCGCCAATAGTTGGTAGATTCTCAATCATAAACTGCATAACTTCAGTAGAAGGAGTGATTGGATAACCTGAGTAGAAACGACATCCCCCAGCAATCGCACCAAAACCGAAAGCATCATTACCATTTAGAAGCATACGAGATTTACCATCAGCGCTCTCGATATGGAATTTTTCGATCTCAGCTCCGCCAGCTTCTTTCATCGCATTGTAGCCGTCCATCAATGCATGTTGGTTAGCTGTAACAATTTTTTCACCTTTTTTCCCATATTGATCTTGGATCATTGGGAAAATCATTTTAGGATCCAATCCGAGAAGTGCACATGAAATACCTACACACACCATATTTCTCATCAAGATTGTTCCATTTGTTTTTGCAATTTCAGAAATTGGTAATGCAACCAGTCTGGTTTTATTGCCTTCTGGCATTTTTGGCTCGAAAGCAGTATCTGCGATCATCCAGCCATTCACATCCATATCTCCTACATTCAAGTCAATTGCTTCTTGATCAAAAGCAAGCATCAGGTCAGTAAAGTCCGAGATTGCTCCTACTGGAGTTGTGCTGATACGCAGACGATTGTTGGTAGCTCCCCCTTTGATACGTGAAGAAAAGCTACGGATACCATAGAGGAAATATCCTTGATTCGTAAGTGCTTTAGCCAAAATTTGACCTGCGCTTTCGATTCCCTCTCCTTGCTGACCACCGATTTTCCAAGTTAATTGGTTGACCATTTCAACGCCTCCTTTTTTTATTCAAGCTCTCAATCCAAAGTTAGTTAAAAACAAACCTTATTTGCGGGTAGGTACTACTTCGAGCCAATAACCATCTGGATCACTGATGAAGTAAATTCCCATCGCTGGATTTTCATAGCAGATACAGCCCATTTGTTTGTGCTTTTCATAAGCCGCTTCATAATCATCTACCCGAAAGGCTAAATGAAATTCATTGTCTCCCAAATTGTAAGGTCGATCCCAATCACGAAGATAGGTCAACTCCAATTCAAAAGGTGTCTTTCCATCCCCTAGATAAACAATGATGAACCTACCGTCTTCTGGGGCATTTCTACGAGTTTCTTTGAGCCCTAGAGCTTCTTCGTAGAAAGCCATGCTTTTGTCTAAATCCTTCACATTATAGTTTGTGTGAATGAACTTAAATTCCATTTCATTCCCCCCATTTTCTTTTTTTTGGGTAAATTGTTTGAAATCTTTGACTATTTCTCCCAAATTTAATTTTACCATAGACAACTAAAAAAATCTTCCTTTTTAAAAAAGTTTTTTTTCATGTATAATAAGAATGCATTCATTGCTGAAAGGGGCGAGTTAAAAGTGAAAAAAGTTATTATGGAAACAGAAAAAGGTACTCTTACAATCGAGCTTTTTGATAAAGAAGCACCAGGTACAGTCAAGAATTTTACAGATCTAATTGAAAAAGGTTTTTACGATGGTTTGAAATTTCATCGAATCATCCCGGGATTTGTTGCTCAAGGCGGTTGTCCAAGTGGCAATGGAGCTGGCGGCCCTGGCTATACGATTCCTTGTGAGACCAAAGGAAATCCTCGCAAACACCTTCGTGGTTCTTTATCCATGGCACACCGTGGACCCAATACCGGAGGAAGCCAATTCTTCATCGTCTATGAACCCCAACCTCATTTAGATGGACTCCACACCGTTTTTGGTCAAGTCACCGAAGGCATGGAGATAGTAGATGATCTCCGCCAAGGGGACAAAATGATCAAAGTAACTGTAGAGGAATAGTCTATGACAAAGCTGCAATATAAAAATGCAGTGATTGATCTAGATGGAACCTTACTCACCAGCAAAAAAACAATTACCCAAGAAAATAAAAATGCCCTCCTAGAGTATCAAGCTCTCGGAGGGCAAATTATTCTGGCGAGTGGTCGTAGTCCTCAATCAGTCGCTTGGCACGCAAAAATACTCGGTCTTTCCGGCTGGCACATCGGTTATGACGGAAATGCTTTTATCTATATGGAAACTCCTGATTCAAAGCCCCAAATCGAATACATTCGAACCCTTGATGATGCGATCTACCCACTTCTAAAAAAATGGCAGTCTAATTTCGACTTCCAATCCATCGTAATGCACCAAACCGAATTCTTTTTAGAGCCAGGCTCCATTTTTTCAAGACCCGATGCGGAATTTCTCTTCCCCCAACTGGAAGAAGAAGCCCCTGTCGATCCGTCTGAATGGATTGAAGCCTATCCCATTTATTGCAAAGACGATTGGCTCGAAAAAGCCAGCACCCTTCCCTTGCATCGAGCAGCTGTCTACGGCGATCAAGGCCTTGACTCAGTGCTTAGAGACTTAAACAAAAATTTCTTCACCTACCAACTTTCCAATAGCAATTGCTCTATCGAGATTTCCCCTATGAGCATCAGCAAAGGAAATTCCCTCTTCAAACTAGCCGATCAAATCGGTTTCTCCATGGAAGAAACCATCGCCTTTGGAGATGGTCGCAACGACATCGCCATGCTCAGCGGAGTAGGCCGAGGCATCGCCATGATCAATGGACTCGACGAAGTCCGAAAAGTGGCCTACGCAACCACTGAAAGCAATGACCACAATGGAGTCGCCAAAGGACTCAAAAAATGGGCTTACAAATAAAAAAACAGCAAGTATTCGAAAAAAATACTTGCTGTTTTTTTGTTTTACTTTCACTATACAAGGACTAATTTGAGATATTCTCAGAATTTATCACTACTCAACTTTTGAATTCAGCCTATTTCCCACGCTCAGCCATGAGTATTTTTATTTCTTGTTCATTAATTCCAACCATTGCTTCGCCGATATTTTCGGATAGCTCTGCAATTAATTTTGCATCCTGATAATTAGCAACCGCCTGCACAATCGCTTTGGCACGCTTGACTGGGTCACCGGATTTAAAGATTCCTGAGCCTACAAAGACCCCTTCCGCTCCGAGTTGCATCATTAAAGCCGCATCTGCCGGAGTAGCAACCCCGCCAGCAGCAAAATTGACTACCGGAAGCTTGCCATTTTCAGCCACATATTGGACCAATGTATAGGGAACTGCCAATTCTTTCGCAGCAACATATAATTCATCTTTCGATTTTGAAGTCAAACTTCGAATTTCTCCCATAATTTTCCGCATATGTCTCACTGCTTGCACGATATCTCCAGTACCGGCTTCTCCCTTAGTACGAATCATTGCTGCTCCTTCGTTAATCCGTCTCAGTGCCTCGCCTAAATCTTTTGCCCCACAAACAAAGGGAGCCTTGAATTGGGCTTTATCGATATGATACAAGTCATCTGCTGGAGATAAAACTTCACTCTCATCGATACAATCAATTCCAATGGCTTCCAGAATTTGAGCCTCCACAAAGTGACCGATTCGTACTTTAGCCATCACAGGAATCGATACGGCTTTTTGAATTTCCTTGATCATCTTAGGATCGCTCATCCGAGAGACTCCACCAGCTACACGAATATCCGCAGGAACACGCTCCAAAGCCATCACAGCGCAAGCACCCGCTTTTTCTGCGATTTCTGCTTGTTCTGGAGTGGACACATCCATAATAACTCTGTGTTTCAGCGTTTTTAAAAAATTACAATTCGATTCATGGTTATTTTTCATCATTTTTGCTCCTCATTCTCATAGTTTGACAAAATCAAGTACAGCTCTTATTCTATAGAAAACTGACCTCTTTTCAATTGCCAGTTTTTCTTATTTTTTACATACCAGATTGAGGTGAAAAATGATCACAATGACTTTTACTTCTCAAGGCAAACAACCTTTATATCAACAATTGTATATTCACATCCGAGAGTGCATCATCCAAAAAAAAATCCAAGCAGGAGAAAAGCTTCCCTCCAAGCGCAAATTAGCCACCCATTTGCAGCTAAGCAATAGCACTGTAGAGAATGCCTATGCCCAGCTGATTGCAGAAGGTTATATACTTGCCAAAGAAAAAAAAGGGTATTATGCTTGTCTTTCTGAGCCAGTGGGTCATAAAATAGCCCGAGAGAAAATCCCAAAAGGACAAGAAGAATCAATTACGAATCCCTTTCTCGATTTACGAACCAATGTGGTGGACACAGAAAGTTTCCCCTTCTCAGTATGGACAAGATTGACAAGAGAAAGCCTTCGTGAAAAAAAAACCTCCCTGCTTGAGTCAGGCCATCCCCAAGGAGACCTAAATTTGAGGCAAGAAATCGCTTTTTACTTGAAAAATTTTCGCACTATGAATGTTTCGCCAGACCAAATTGTCGTAGGTGCAGGTATGGAGTATTTACTCGGTTTGATTACCGAGCTGGTGCCAGGTCAACCTTTTGCCATCGAAACCCCATGCTACCCAAAGCTTCCTCAAATATTAAAAAATAAAAAAATCCCTCTTTTTCCAATCCCTATGGATCAAGAGGGAATTTCCATGAGTTCTTTAGAAAAAACAAAAGCCGAAATCGTTTTTCTAACTCCCTCCTGCCATTTTCCATTAGGAACCGTAACCACCGCAAACAGAAGGCTCCAATTGCTCAACTGGGCAAATCAAAGTGAAAGCCGCTACCTAATCGAAGATGATTATGATAGTGAATATCGCTACCATTTAAAGCCAATTCCACCTCTTTATAGTCTCGATACTCATCACAAAGTCATTTACCTAAATACTTTTGCTCGCACCCTCGCTCCTTCATTGCGCATCGGCTATATGATACTCCCCGAGTCTTTACTTACCCGTTATCACCAGACACTGCAAATTTACTCCTGTACAGTTTCTCGATTTGATCAGGCCACATTACAGAAATTCATGCAAAACGATCATTACGAAAGACATCTTCATCGTATGAAGCTGATTTATAAAGCTCGGCGAGACATTCTGCTCTCTGAATTATCCAAGCTAACGAGCGACTTTTCCATTCAGTCCAGTACGGCCGGACTTCACTTAATCATAACCGCAAACAATCAATTCAGTGAAAAAATTATGATTCAAAAATTACTAAATCAAGGCGTTCGAGTCTACCCCCTCTCAGACTATTATTGGGGAACATCTAGAAAAATAAGCCACTCAGTCCTACTTGGATTTGGTGGCATAAAAAACGATGATCTCCGTAAAGCTTCGAAAATCATTGTCGAAACCTTAAATGGGATAGCCCACGAATCACCTTGAGAAATCCTTAGCCAATTCTAGGGTCTACCAAAAAAAGATGGGAACAACTCTAACTTAATTTTTAAACAAACTTTTTTTCTTACTCTTTTTCAAATAAAATATCAAAATAATAACAAACGATAAGGTCTGAGCAATAGATATGCGTAACATCAAGAACTCATCACTACCTCCTGACGTTTCTACATGCAGTAAATTAATAATCGTGTTATTTACAAAGTGATCAGCCATTCCAGCCCAGAGACTCCCGGTGATATTAGCTAACATCCCCCACTTTAGTCCCATCAAAAAAGAACTACCTACCGCAATTCCTCCTAGGATGATTGCTTGATTCAGCTCCAAACCCCCATCTATATAACCTCGCCAGGCCATCACAATATGCCATAAACCAAATAAGGCCCCACTCAGAAAATTGGCTTTCCAAAAAGAGGAAAATTTCATCTCCCCCAATTTCAGAAACACTCCACGAAAGCAACCTTCTTCCATAATTACGTTGATTACATTCAT
Organism: Negativicutes bacterium; assembly: GCA_017995975.1. Classification (GTDB taxonomy): domain Bacteria; phylum Bacillota; class Negativicutes; order JAGOZY01; family JAGOZY01; genus JAGOHU01. The sequence goes on along the minus strand of JAGOHU010000048.1, from coordinate 3,073 downwards.
AAAAATACATAGTAAGAAAAAGAGTGGGCCAATCTGCCTCACTGGGCTATCTGTCAAAGAGTAAGCCACTGCATACCATTCTAAAAGCGGTTCCTCTCCTTGAGAAAAAAGAAAATACCACTCAGCCCCATAAGCAACTGAATACACAAAAATTCCTAAAAAAATTCCTCCAAGTACCTTTTTAAGAACTCCAAAAGTACCGAAACCCACTTTATTCCACTTCCATTTTAACGAGTGCAATACAATCCCTACTAATAAAATTCCAACTAATTTATGCAAAAAAGATTCGCCAAAAAAAGTTTCATCTGTACGAATATAAAAATATTCGATCAACCGAAAAATCATTAAAACACAATAAATACCAATAATATCTCTCAGAAAGCTCTTCTCCATCTTCACACTCATTCTAAAATCTCCTACTATTTATGAAATAATGATTGTTACTTTTTTCTTTACTAATTTATTCTTTTCCTATTTTATCACCTATAGAAACAAAAAACCAAATCACTTATAAAAGCGATTTGGTTTCAATTCATACCTATTATGGCTTAACCGTTAGCACAGGAACCGTTGCATCTCGAACAACTTTTTGAGCGACAGAACCAAAGACGAATTTAGGGATCGCCCCTTTGCCATGGGTTCCCATAATAATCAGGTCGACGTTCTCATCTTTAGCCAATCTTACGATCTCTCGTGCCGGATCTCCATCAATGATAATACCACTAACTTTAATTCCTTTTACACATTCATCAGCCAGAAGTTGATTCATTTCAATCTGAGAATATCCATCAAGATACTTGCTCAATTTTTCTAATGTTTCCTCGATCTCTCTGCCCCGAGCAAAACGCTTATTATCCAAATTTACATGGACCACCACCAACTCGGAATTCAAACTTTTCGCCATGTTAGCAGCATAGTGAACAATCTCTTTACTAAAATTTTCGCCAAATTCGACAGGACATAAGATTTTTTTTACCTCATTCATTACAAAACACTCCCTATTTTTCTATTGATTCACATCAATTAGAAGTACATAGTCATATATGTACCAATTCGACTATATCAAAGCAAATCAAAATAATCAATAATTAAGCATTTTGATTAATTAGATAAATTTAAAATGGGTATAAAAATTATTTCTTTAACGATTTTCATAGTAAAACGAATTTCATCAAAAATTTACTCCAAGATAGGCTGTCTAAATTGAATCGCCTCAGCCACGTGCTCAGGCTTTACGGTCTCGGATCCCTCTAAGTCCGCAATGGTACGACTGACTCGCAGAAGTCGGTCATAGGCTCTTGCGCTAAGTCCAAGCTTTGCAAAGGCCGATTCTACCAGTTTCACCGCTCGGTCTTCAAGCTGAACCATTCTTTTGATTTGTCCGTGCCCCATCTCGCCATTCACAAAGATTGATGCGTCTTTCAGCCTTTCGGTTTGAATTGCCCTCGATTTGAGAACTCTTGTACGAATCTCTTCGGAAGATTCTTCTTTTTGAGTGCCTGTCAATTCATTATAAGGAACCGAATAAACCTGGACGAATAAATCAAAACGATCTAATAAAGGTCCAGAGATTTTCTTTTGATACCGGCGAATCTCATTTTGGCTGCACTTACAACGCTCGCCAGTGGTATTGTGGAGAAGCCCACAAGGGCAGGGATTCATTGAAGAAATCAAGATAAAGCGAGCTGGAAAGTCGCAACTTCCACTCACCCTTGTCACTTGGACAGTCCCTTCTTCCAAAGGTTGGCGGAGGGTCTCGAGGACAGAACGCTCAAACTCGGGCAGCTCATCCAAATAAAGAACCCCTCTATGGCTAAGAGACACTTGACCGGGCTTGGGAATCCGACCACCTCCGATCAAGCTAGCCTCAGAGGCAGTATGGTGAGGACTGCAAAATGGGGGCTGCTGAATCAAACCTTTTCCTTTGAGCAACCCAGCCACACTATAGATTTTGCTCACTTCGAGAGACTCTTCCTCACTCAAAGGTGGCAAAATTCCGCTCATCCGCTTGGCGAGCATAGTCTTCCCGCTTCCTGGCGGGCCAACCATCAATACATTATGTCCCCCAGCTGCTGCAATCTCCAGTGCCCGCTTGGCAGCTTTTTGGCCTTGCACTTCTGAAAAATCCGACTCAATCGGCGAAAGTTCCTGTACCAATTTAGGAATTTCCGCTCGAGCCACCTTCTCTTCCCCTTGCAAATGCTTTACAATTTCACTCAAATAGGCTACCGGATAAGTAGCAAGGGTCTTGAGCGCGCTCGCTTCCAAGCGATTTTCTTCTGGTACAAATACTTCGCTGATTCCTGCTTCTTGAAGTGCGATCAGCATAGGCAGTACTCCGTCCACAGGGCGCAATCTTCCATCTAGCCCAAGCTCACCGAGCACAGCAATCTGATTGTCCACTTGCCATTCTACCTGACCACTAGCCGCTAAAATCCCAATAGCAATCGCCGCATCCAAAGCAGACCCGTCTTTTTTCAAATCCGCTGGAGCCAAATTGATCGTGATCTTCTTCCCCGGATAGGAATAGCCACTATTTTTCAAAGCCGATCGTACTCGCTCTTTTGCTTCTTTCACTGCCGTATCAGGAAGTCCGACAATATCCATTCCAGGCAAACCTGCGCCCATATCCACCTCTACCTGCACAGGCCACCCAGAAATACCGACCGTCGCTGCTCCATTCACTTGTACATACATAGTCAATTCCTCCTACTCAAAGCCACCTATCCAGTGAGATATTTCCCAAGGACTTTTCTTTTTCTTGATAATTCCAATCACATCAAAGCGAATTTCTTCGTACTTTTCACCAGTTTCATGAAGCCACCAAAGCCCACTCTGGCGAATTCGTTCCTGCTTCTTTCCATTTACCGCATCTGCTGGACTACCAAAAAATTCAGTACTCCGAGACTTGACCTCCACAAAAATGATTTTCTTATTCTCCCGAGTGATCAGATCGATCTCCCCATAAGGAGTCCGCTGATTTCTTTTGAGGATTTGATACCCCTTTTCTTCCAAATAAGAAGCCGCCAAGTCTTCTCCTTGCCTACCAAATTCTCCCGAATCTTTCACAACC
>JAGOHU010000198.1 GCA_017995975.1 Negativicutes bacterium | reverse complement strand
CTTTCGGTTCTTTATTCCTTGAGAGTCATTCAAAAAGATTTCGGTGGTATGAGTGGCGACTTAGCGGGCTATTTCCTCCAGCTTTGTGAGCTGATCTTTTTATTAACTGTTGTTTCCTACCAACTTATTCTTCCTTTACTTAATTAATCTATTTGGAGGTGGCTCATGGAAATTTTCTTTGTTCGCCATGGGATGACTCAAGGCAATCTAGAAAAACGATATACTGGACGAACAAACGAATCTTTGCTCCCTCAAGGTGCAGAGCTATTAAAGTTGGCCTACTATCCACTGGTAAATAAAATTTTTTCCTCTCCTTTGCTTCGCTGCATCGAAACTGCCGAGCTGATTTACCCAGCCATTCCAATTGAAGAATGTGATAGCCTGATCGAAACAGACTTTGGGATTTTTGAAAACAAAAACTATCTGGAACTTCAGAACCTACCAGCCTACTATGCTTGGATCGAAGGCAATATCCCTCCACCCAATGGCGAAAGTAGAGATGATTTTCAGAATCGTTGTGTAGCAGGCTTTCATCAAATTATCGAGCAAAGCCTACAGGAAAATTTGAAGAAGATCGCAATCGTCACCCACGGTGGTGTCATCATGGCAATCATGCACGGCCTTGCCAATCCGAGTCGTACCTTCTATGAGTGGCAAGTGACCAATGGGGATGGGTGGAAAGTGGTACTTTCTCCTTTGGAGTGGCACACAAAGAAACATTTTTCTTTAATCTCTCCTTTACACTCAAAGGAGGAACAGAAAAATGCTTGAATTGGTGAATCTAGCCAATGATCGAGAGACAGAAAAAATCTTACAAGCTACTCCTCACTTACTGGAAGAAATTTTGACTACCCACAAATTAGATGGGCTAGAAATGATTTTTTGTGAGCCTTGGAACCGCTCTCTTTTTCCCAAGGAAAGAATCCAAGGAGCTCATTTGATTTTCTGGAATGACTGGCTTGATTTTTGGCGAGAAAAGACTCCCCAATTGCTCACTCGCTTCGAAAATATTCAAGCCGTCAAAAATTACTATGGAGCTACCAAGCCAGCTGAATGGGTTGATATCTTCAAAAAAAATATCAGTCTCTCCTGCTCTACTGGAGCCAACTATCTCGTTTTTCATGTCTCTCAAGCCCGCTCAGAAGAGACTTTTCATCGGAACTTTTATTATTCTGATGGAGATGTCATCGATGCTACAATCGAACTGGTCAATCAATTTGTCTCCGAAATCCCACCGGATACTTTTCTCCTTTTTGAAAATCTTTGGTGGCCCGGCCTAACTCTTCAAGATGTGACGCTAGCCGAAAAATTACTCACCCATATCAATCATTCTAAAACTGGCTTTATGGTCGATACAGGCCATCTAATGAACTGCAATCCTCACCTTCGAACCGAGGATGAAGGGATCGATTTTGTTTTAGAGACCCTTGATCAACTTGGGAGCCTCAAGGAAAAAATATATGGACTCCATCTTCATCAATCTTTGTCTGGAGCTTATCTAAAAACCAGTACAAATCAGGTAAAAAATCCTTCTTTTGCCGAAATATTCTCCCATGTGAGCCAAATCGACCAACACCGGCCCTTCAGCAGTCCCCGAGTGACTGAAATTATTGAGAAAATCAAGCCTCAGTTTCTGGTTCACGAATTTATCACACCCAGTCTGTTTGATCCAAACTGGGTAAAATCTTTCGAACTTCAAATAAAGGCGCTCAACAAATAAAGAGACTAGAAAGCAACTGCTTTCTAGTCTCTTTATTTGTCTAACATATGGCCTGATAAATTTTCCGAATTTCCTCTGAGCTTGGAATGATTGGGTTTCCTGCAAAAGTAACATCAGATGGAGTATTTCGAACTACTTCATCCATTGCGGCTTTCGCATCCGCGCCCTTGATCCCACGCTCAGACAGCTTCATTGGACATGAGACTTCCTTGCCCAAAGCTTGAATCCGGTTGACCAGCAAGCGAACTGCCATCTTATCTGATTGATGCACACTAGCCAGGCCTACTCTTCGAGACACCTCAGCATACTTTTTGCAAGCCCGAGGATTTTGGCTATTGTACTCCACTACGGGGGGTAAGAGCATAGCATTTACCATCCCATGGGGCAAGTGAAAAATCGCTCCCACTTGATGGGAAATCGCATGACAGATTCCCAGTCCTGCTGCATCAAAGGACATCCCGCCCAGACAAGAAGCTTCGTGCATGAGAGCTCGAGCTTCCAAATTGCTACCTTGATCTACACAGGTTTTGAGATTTTTGAAAACCAGTTCGATTGCCTTTTCAGCGAGTGCATCCGTATAGGTATTGGCCCCTGAAGAAACCAACGCTTCCATTGCGTGGGACAATACATCCATCCCACTAAAGGCAGTCACACTTGGTGGGCAACTTAAAATTAGTTCCGGGTTTAAGATGGCCTCATCGGGTGATACGCTTGAATGAAATACTGGATACTTGCGTTTTTCTTTCGGGTCCGATAGGACAAATACACTGGTCGCTTCCGAGCCAGTGCCACTGGTAGTGGGAATGGCGATCATCTTTTCAAAATCAGGTACTTCATCTCCGAGAAGCTGTCGCATCACGAAAACGATTCCTTTTGTCTGATCAATCGCCGAACCGCCACCAATGGCGATCACAATATGAGGATTGAATTGGGTAATCACTTCTAGCCCTAAAGCTACCTTCTCAATCGGCGGCTCCGGCACTACATCGGAAAAAACTTCCACCTGATTCGACGAATCAATGTGGCTAAGTAATTTTCCTAGGGTCTCCGAATCCTTTAAGAAAGGATCACAGACTACCCAGACTTTTTTACTCTTGATCTCATTCAATCGCTGAAAGGAATCACAACCAGAATAAATACGGGTCTTCATTGCCCATTCTTGCATTTTGATCCCCTCCTTTTAGCGAATTGAAAATCCATCAGTCAACACGCAACGACGACGGCGTGCAAAGTGTCTGGAAGTAGTTGTTCCTTCACCGGTTGGGGTCGCAATGGTAAAGGTAGTTGTCCCTTCTCCGCCAAATCCAAGTCCTGCATAAGAACTGCCATTTTTCACAAATATCGAAGTTTTCAGCATCCGAGCTGCTTTATTCAGCCGAATAATATTCGTAGAGTGCATGGTCGCAGTATGGTGCAATCCTTGCTCGATCTGAAGCGCTACTTTTAAAGCTTCTTCAAAATCATCCACTTCTACAATAGGCAAAATCGGCATGAGCATTTCTTTCATCACAAAATCATGGCACTGCTCAGCTTTCAT
>JAGOHU010000047.1 GCA_017995975.1 Negativicutes bacterium | reverse complement strand
CTGTAAATACTTGGCTGAAATATTTTGTTGAAAAAAATATGCTTTACACAGATGGCAAGAAAAGGCATGTTGTCTACCATTTTTATGAATTATTGGATATTATTCGATAGGGGTTGGGAGAAAAATGAGCTGGAGAATTTGACAGAGGATCAGCGAAAAGGCATTAGTAAGTTGATCGCTCAGTTGAAGGAGTGAAAAAGATGAAAAAGAAAATTAATTATTTTGATGAACTGACCAAGAGCTTGGAACAGGCAGTGGAATTTAAAAAGGGAGATACCAAAAAACCACGGCTTGTGGTGCGAGAAATTCCAGTGCCTGAATATGGAACCAAACAAATCTCAGCGATTCGCCATGAATTGAATTTGACCCAAAAAGGATTGGGAGTTGCTTTGGGTGTTTCTTCTCGAACCGTGGAAGCATGGGAATCCGGGAAAAATAAACCAACTGGCAGTGCGAATAAATTGCTCTATTTACTCAGCGAAGACAAGGGATTGATTGAGAAATTGATCTTGCAGGGGTAGATAGATATCGGAGAGTGGTAAAAGTGGAAGAAAAAAAGCAAGGTCAGCAACCAGAATTGAGTAAGGGTATCATGGTAGCATTTTTTATCCTTATCGTTTTTATAGTGATTTTTGTTCTTAGTGGTTTGGGGAGTGGAGAGGTTAAATATAATGATTTTATGATGTTTCTAGCGACTATTTTTGGTGGAGCTGGTGCGGCTTATTTTGCATCCTATGCGGCAAGCCAAATTGCTTATAAAGGATCAATCGAAAATGCAAAACTTGCTGGAGAATTAGCAAAAGAAGCGGCGATAGAAGGAGCGAAAAAAGCGGCTGAGATTAATATTGCACGAGAAGAGTGGGGGAGGTTTCATAAATTGCATAGTGATTATACTAACTCACTTGGACAACTTTATGCAATCTACCACGATTCTATTGCAGCTAGCAGTGAAAGAATTATTGAAAAAAAAGACATTGAGTTTATGAGTCAAAGTTTTTCAACTATATATGTATATGTTGATTTGAAGGAAGAAGAAGAAGATTTTTTACAAGAGGTCAGCACAATGCTAAATAATTGTTTACATGATTCGGTTAAAAACGGTGAAGATTTTTTACGGATTTTATCTGATTATGAAGAATTAAAAAGGAAAATCGATTATAGAAGCCAGTTATTGAAGCAAACGAAAGAAGAGGGACTTGAATATTCTGATGATGTAATTGAAAAAATAAATGATAGGATAGATTATTTATGGAAGAAAACAGATTTAGATTTTAATATGATTTGTAAAGCAGGTTGGGAGAAAGAGGAGTGAAGATTTCCTCTATACTTTCTCGGGAGCAAGGTGCTCCCTTTTTTTGTGAATTTTTAAAGAAGAGAAATATAACAATAAAGAATAGTAACGTGATAAAATAGCTACATATCAATGGAATCGAGGTGTATGATGAGTCGAGATTTTTGGTTTTTATTTTCGAGAGAATTGAAGCTACCAGGAATATTATTAATATTTTGTATATTATTGTTTTCTATTTTTTCTTGGAAAATAATGGGTTATGGAATATTTGCTTGTTTATATTGGGTATATTTACGCTTTCGGGATCGAATGCAGAAAGTATATTATTTCTTTTTGTTTTTATCCGAAGAGTTAATTTTTCGGAAGCGTTTGAACCTGACTGTAGAAGAAATTGCAATTTTTCTATACAATCCTTGCCCTTTTTTGATTAAGCGATATTGCCAAGGGAAAAAAAAATGCAATTTACAAGATTTATATAAAGGGACATTGAAAAAAAGATTGCCTACTTTTTTTTGTAAAATGGCACAAACTAATCAAGTTAATTTTGAAACTGCGATGGGAGAAGTATTTTTTATGAAATGATTTTACCTGTATTGATTGGAGTAAGTGCATACTTTGTTTTTAATATGAGCCTAAATGATGTAGTGCTTTTTATTGGAACAATTTACTTTATTCCTCTTTTTATTTACCATTTTTATCAAGAAGATAACTATCGAAAAATGATCTGGACAGAAGATCGGCGGATTGATGAAGAATTTGTCCATTCTGTAACTAAATCGGGATTTGATTCCCAAAGTAAAGAATGGAAGGCTCATTATCAAAAGTGGCAAAAAGCATCACAAACTTTTAATGTGACAATTCCACTTCTTCTTGAAGAGTCTGATTTCGAGAAAAATTTGTCTAATTTTACTCAAAAAGAAAATCCGCGATTGTTGCTTGCTGCTTATCAAAATAAAGAACTGACAGCTAAGCAAATCTATGACCAGATTGATGCAAAGATTGAGGTGGCCAATTTGACGGCTCAGGAGTTGTGGGATTTGTGGGCGGAGTATTATTTCGAGGGATATGAGGCGAGGGAGTAGATGAGTCGAGATTTTTGGTATTTATTTTCGAGAGATTTGAAGATTCCAATCTTAGTATTAGTAGGTTTTATCCTACTAGGCTTTGCCTTTTCGTGGGTGCTGGCGGGGTATGGGATTGGTGCTTGTTTGCTGTTTATCTATTTCCGACTTCGTGATCGGATCCAGAAAATATACTGCTTTTTTATTTTTTTATCAGAAGAGTTAATTTATCGAAAGCGATTAAATTTGGAAGAAGTGGAGGAAGAATTATTTTTATATGGTCCGTGTAACTTTTTAATCAATAGATATTGTGTAGAATATTCAATGGCAGTTGATGAAAGATATATTCAGTATTTTACAGAAGAATCATTGCCGGAGGTTTTCAGATGTATGATGGGATTAACTGGGGAATCCTTTAGGAGGATAACCCAGTTGACGATTTTCGTTGAATTGTTACTTCCTATTTTTCTGGCTGTGATCTTTTATTTTATTTTTCATTTTGAAATAGCTGCGGTTATTGGGACTTTAGCGCTGGTATACTTTATCATTTACGTTCCTCCTAGTAGTTTTTCTCAAATGATAAACCGCGAATTGTTTCGGATGGATCGTTCTATAATAGAAAGGGTGATAAAACCTGATTATTATCCTTCTAATAAAAAATGGAAGGTTCACTATGAGAAATGGAAAGATACAATGGGTTTCTTACTATTATCTATACCTTTTGAAATGGAAATATCTGCTTTTGAAAAAGCTTTGTATAAGTGGCGGATCCGAGAAAAGAAATTTGATGAAAATTTTGCTAAAGATCAATTATCTGAAAAAGAAATAGCCCAACAAATCTATGACCAGATTGATGAGAAGATCGAGGCGGCAGAATTAACTTCCCAGGAGTTGTGGGACTTGTGGGCGGAGTATTATTTTGAGGGATATGAGGCGAAAGAGTAGATGAATCGAGGATTGTGGTATTTATTTTCGCGAGAAGTGAAGGTGCCGAGTCTAGTATTAGGAGGATTTATCCTGCTAGGCTTTGCCTTTTCGTGGGTGCTGGCGACGTATGGGATATTTGGGTGCTTGATATTTATCTATTTCCGACTTCGTGATCGGATCCAGAAAATATACTGCTTTTTTATTTTTTTATCAGAAGAGTTAGTTTATCGAAAGCGATTAAATTTGACTGAAGAGGAAAAAGCTGTTTTTCTATACAATCCTTGCCCTTTTTTGATTAAGCGGTATTGTAATGGGATGGGTCATTTGAATGTGGAGAATATTGATGATGGGAAAATAAAAAAGCCATGGCCTAGTTTACTTAATAGATTGAATCAAATGAGTTTAGCTAACTTCAAAAATATGCTTAACATAATCCGATTTTTTGAAATGATATTACCAATTTTAATTGGAATAATAGCTATTATGACATTTCAGATGGAGTTTTGGGATGGTATGATTTTAATAAGTATGATGTATGTACTTCCGATGATACCCGGTCGAGGGCGAAGTAAATCATTAAAAGATTATTGGGGATACTTGAATCCAGTAGAAGTGTCAGATGTGAAAAAAATAATTGATTCAAACAATGATTTTTCAGAAATAAAGTGGAAACCACATTATCAACAATGGAGAAAAAGAGGTTGGCTTTTTCTGAATTCTACCCCATTGATGAAAGAAAATGAGAATATTGAAGATTTTGTAGAGGATCAGATGGATGGTAGTGACGAACAACGATTGTCATCGATTTTAGAAAATCCAGATAATGTAAAATCGGAGGAAATTTATGATTGGATTAATGGAAAAAGAAGAAAAGAAAAATTCGGTGAATTAACAACTGCTTTTCAAAATAACGAACTGACAGCAAAGCAGATATATGACCAGATTGATGAGAAGATCGAGGCGGCGAATTTGACGGCTCAGGAGCTTTGGGATTTGTGGGCGGAATATTATTTCGAGGGATATGAGGCGAAAGAGTAGATGAATCGAGGATTGTGGTATTTATTTTCGCGAGAAGTGAAGGTGCCGAGTCTAGTATTAGGAGGATTTATCCTGCTAGGCTTTGCCTTTTCGTGGGTGCTGGCGGCTTACGGGATATTTGGATGCTTGATATTTATCTACTTTCGGTTGAAGGATCGAGTACAAAAGATTTATTATTTCTTTTTGTTTTTATCAGAGGAATTGATTGAACGAAAAAAACTTGAGTTGACAAATGAGGAGGAAATCTTGTTTCTTTATAACCCATGTGGTTATTTACTAAAAAGGTATTGTGTTGAGAAAGAGGAAGCGAGTGACCCGAGATATGCTCAATATTTTAAGGAAGAATCATTGCCGGAACTATTTCGTAAACTAATGGGAATGAATCAAGAAGTCTTTGATACTGTGATTAGTATTATTTTTTTATATGAGATGTTTTTACCTTTGATTTTAGGAAGTCTCATGGTGGTTATATTTAAGGGGGCTGGATTGGTTATAGGAATGATATTTATCTGTATTTCTTATTGGTATCTTTATATTCCACATTATCAATGTACAACCAGTGGACACGGAATTGGAGCTGCTATTTTTATCTTTGTTGGAAATGAGTTTCTTAACGAATTGGCAAAAGAGAATAAGAATTTTGTGGATGAAGTGGTGCGAGCAGATTATAATCCGCAAGGGAAAAGCTGGAAGTGGTATCTGGGTATATGGGAACAACCGAAAACAGATTCGATTTCATCAATTCCTGTAACTTATAGATTTACTAGCACTTTAGAGCGGTTAGAAGAGATGAGCAAAGCTGGCATCTCGAATGCATTAACAACTGCTTTTCAAAATAACGAACTGACAGCAAAGCAGATATATGACCAGATTGATGAGAAGATCGAGGCGGCCAATTTGACGGCTCAGGAGCTTTGGGATTTGTGGGCGGAATATTATTTCGAGGGATATGAACCTTTGAAGAAAATTGAATAGATATTTTACTGGATTTTATAGGGAGCAAGGTGCTCCCTTTTTTTATGAATTTTTAAAGGATAATGGTAGTAGGGGCAGGACGAATAGAGGCTGGGTCTTAGGACTCGGCTTTTTTGTTTGTCTATTTTTGGTAATGGTTTTTTAGGTGGAGTTTATGAAGTACATAAGAATTTTTAAGAAGGAGTGGATGGTATGAAGGGTAAGGTTGATTTGAGGAAGGTTCAGGGGCGTTTTCAGGAGGTGTGGTCGGAGCGGCAGGATTGGGAGCTGAGCTGGCGGGGGATTCGTCGTTTGATTTTGCCTTTTCGGGGCTTTTTTGAGGAGGAGAATCCGAAGGATGGGGGCAATCGGGCGAAGGAGGTGCTGAATGGGTCGGCTATGCGGGCGGTGCGGACTTTGGCGGCAGGCTTGCAGTCTGGGGTGACGAGTCCGGCTCGGCCTTGGTTTCAATTAAACGTGACGGATCCGGATTTGGCAGATATGGAGAGTGTGCGGTCTTACACCGACGAGGTGCAACGGCGGATGATGGGGGTCTTTGCTCGGTCGAATTTGTACAATAGTTTGCATAGTTTGTATTTGGAGATGGCAGGCTTTGCTACTGGAGCCATGATGATTGTGGAGGATTTTCATACGGGAATTCGGTGTCGGACTTTTACGGTTGGTGAGTATGCTCTGGGCTTGGGGGCTGACCTGCGGGTGGATACGTTTGCTCGAAAGCTCAAGATGAGTACGGTTCAATTGATTCAGGAATTTGGCAAGAAGGGTGTGCCTGAGGAAGCTCGGCGAGATTATGAGGCTGGGGTACGACTGGGGCGGCTGTGGGATGTGTGCCAGCTGATCGAGCCGAATCCGACTCGGGATGGGACGAAGCGGGACAATCAGAATATGGCTTTTCGCTCTACCTATTGGGTCGTGGGGGAGGATCGGGCTTTGCGGGTGTCGGGCTTCCATGAATTTCCTGTGGTGGTGCCTCGCTGGGATGTGGTGGCCAATCAGGCTTATGGTCGTGGCCCGGGCTGGGAGGCTCTGGGAGATGTGCGGCAACTCCAGAAGCTGGAGGAAGATGGCTTGATCGCTTTGGCGAAGATGGTGAATCCGCCGATGATGGCTCCAGATGGAGTGCGTCATATCAATGTGATACCCGGTGGGGTGACTCGCTACTCGGATATGGCAAGTGGCGGACGAGCTGGGATTCAGCCGCTTTATCAGATTCAGCCTGATCTGGGTAGCCTGAGGGCTTATGTGGCGGATAAAGAGCGATCGATCCGGGAGACTTTTTATGTGGATTTATTTGCCATGCTCAGCTCTTATGGAGGCCCTCAAATGACCGCTCAAGAAGTGATCGAACGGCACGAGGAGAAGATGATTATGCTGGGGCCAGTGCTGGAACGGCTTCATGCAGAGCTTTTGGATCCGCTCATTGCAAGGGTCTACGAGATCATGAGCCGATCAGGTCTTTTGCCAGAAGTACCGGAAGAGCTTGAAGGGGCTGACCTCAAAGTAGAATATGTGTCGATCTTGGCTCAAGCACAAAAAATGGTAGGGATGAAAGGAATCCAAGAATTTATGGGATTTGTAGGCCAAGTGGCAGGGATGAATCCGGAAGTGGTGGAGCGAGTGGACTATGTAGAGTTGGTCGACCGAGCCGCCGAAGCCCTTGGGGTGCCTGCGGGAATCGTATTTGGAAAAGATGAATTCGCTGAAAGACAAGCCCAAGCGGCAGAAGAAGCGGCCCAACAACAGCAAATGATGCAAGCAATGGAAATGGCTAAGCAGGGGGCTGGGATTGCCAAGGATTTGAGTAATGTGCAAGCTGGGGGCGTTAATGGGATTGAAGCATTAGTAGCTGGAATGGGGGGACAAGCTGGGTAATGCTCCTCTGTTAATCGTTCTATGAATTCTTCGGACGGTGCAACGCAATTATGGCTGGGCTAGATGCTCAGAGAAAGGTGGGGTAAAAGAAAGATGGCAGAGATGTTAAAGGGATTTAAAAATTTTGAAGAAATGTTTCGGTTAGCGAAGCTGGCGAAAGAAAATGGACTAGGAGTATCAGACAATACGGCGGATGTGATGTTTGGGGATATGATGGGCAGATCAAAAGAGAAGGAACGAAATTGGCTGTCAGAAGATGAAGATAATGATTTGCTTCGAGAAGCTAAAGGAGATGGAAAGCTTGGATTTGATGGGCAAGTATTTTTAGAGAGAATTAATGGAGCTAAGAAGGAAATACCTAACGTGAGCGGGAATAGTAAAATAGATGATTTTAATGAATATGGGCAGATGGATTTATTGAAAATGAATCAGAATGGCTCGCAGGATGATATGAGTTGGAAACCAAATTTGTCGCCCTATTTGTTAGCGAGCACTTCTGGCGCTGTTGCGATTGGTGAAAGAAAAGTGGCTCCATTAGCGACCAATGCAAAGGGAGAACGGATAAGTGATTTTTATGATGTTCAAAAGCCTACAAAAGCGTATTTAGTAGTAGAAAATTATCCACCCGGGGCTGGCCATGTAGGAATTGTATTTGAAGATGATGATGGAAATATGATTGGCTATCACTTTGGGTCTTGGTTGACCGAGGAGGAGAAAAAATCATCTGGTGATTGGGGCTATGATGGTGAAGGGCGAATGATTATTGAACGAAATCCATATCATCGGATGAAAAAATATGGTGGCCAAAAATTGTTGTTAGATATGAAGCCAGAAGAAGTTCTTAGAGCGAAGAGTTTTTATAGTAGTTTTGAAGTAAGTGAGCAACTTATGGAGAGAAAAGACGATCTATATGATGATGTTCTACGAAAGTATCGATTAACGGGGAAATTTTCTAGGTACAATATGCTTCAATATTTTGGAGGGCTAAATTGTGTTGATTATGTGTTAGCTGGTATACAATATGGTTGTACTGGAGATAAAGAAAAAGAATTCTATTATAGAAGTATAGATGGATCGAATACATTCGGTCGTTCACCACATTTATTTGCTTCAAAACTTAAAGAAGATAAAAGAGCAAAATAGATATTTCAAATTGTGACTTTCAGAGGCATATAGTTGGAGGGAATTTATGAAAAATTATAATCTTTATCGTGATCTAATTATTGTTTCATGTCTGCTCGTAGTGTTTTGTATGCTACAAGATACAATTATGATTCTTCTGGCACTGCCAGCGATATTTGTGAGCATTGTTTTATTTTTAGAAATTGCTCGTCTGATACGAAAAAAATATTTTTATGATTCCTATTGTGAATTTGAAGGGAAAAATGAGAAGCGATGGAAAGCGATGAAGTGGTGGGCTTTGATTATTGGAGTGATTTATGGGTCATGGGTAATTTATTTTATACGTGCAGTGAGCAATTGGAGTAGAGGTGGTTGAAAGAAAATGGGGAGGCCTCGGGTATAGTGAGAAAGCGAGTTGTTTATTCAGAGAAATAATTAAACAGGAGAAATGATGTTTATGGAAATACTGAAAAATAATTATTATTTTATGGTGGGTTATCTTTATACACTCTGGTATTTTTGGCCAATTACTTTGCCTGCAATAGCTATCATTGCTTTTTATTGGATAAAGCGAAAAGAACAAGGGAAATATACTCAATTCTTAAAAGTATTAGTGATTTTATCAATTTTTGCATTACTATATCTTTTTTATGGATATTGGAGTTTTTCGACGACTACGGATCGGTCTTGAGGTAGTGAAAGTGATATTTTAAAAATAAATGAAGAGACCTCCTGCGTAAGTGCGGGAGGTTTTTGTATGGGAAGAATGAGGTGAGAGAAATGAGTATTAAAAAAAGACATCAGCAATAAAATGCGGATGTCTTTTTGCGATCTCCTATGGATCTGGTAAGGGAGATGTTGATTAAACAGTTTGGGTGATTTTATCAACGTTTATAACTAAAACACGGCTTAGAAATGGGAATGCTTCTTTCATCATTTCGTATTCTTCGCCTTCGTATAAGAATTCGGCAGTTCCTACCAGCAAGAAGCCTGCACCGGGGCCCCATAAGCCTTTGACTTCTTTGGTTCCAAGTGTCAATTTTACATTTGGATTGAGGCCGATATTTTTCTCGGTCTTTTTCATTCCTGCTGCTGGAATGAGAAGTCTTCCGTCTTTTGGTATCCGGAGATAGCTTGCCCAAGTATTGGAAACATTTACATTTTCTTCTGCCCATGTGACAATAGCAACAGCACCTTCGTGGGAAACTACTTCATGAAATTTTTCGTTGAAAACTGTCATAGTATTATTCCTCCATCACTTTTTGTTTGATATTTATTAAAATTATATCATTTTAAACCAAAAAGCAAGAGGTATTATCGTTTTTGATTTGATTTGTTAAGTCGAATATAGAGATTAAATTTATTTTTAAAATTTCTATTCTTACTGAAAAATAAAAATTATCTCAGTGGTGGCTTGTGTGGTAGGTTTGCAGGGGCAAAGGCGTAAAGTAATAATGCTAGAATGAAGATGGCATTTCTGGGGCTAGTCATCGTGATTTTACTTTTATAAAATATTTTTGTTGATTTGTAATTAGGGCAATTTTTGCTAGGAGCATAAAGATGGGTAATCGAAATTTGAGCTATTTGTTTCTCGGGCTGGTGATTTTTATTTTGATAGGGGTTTGTTATTTGGCAAGTTCATATTTCCATTTGGATCGCTGGATGATTCGGTTCATGGCACTGTTGCTTGCTGGTGTGATTATGGTCAGTGGGATTTTTTTCGTTAGCTATTTAAGTAAGAGGCGGTAGGATCGTTTGGTCAGGTCAGGTGCTATCAGACTGGGTAAAGAGATGAGTGAATAGGAAAAGAGGGGTGAGTTGATGGATAGGCCGATTCAGTTGGGGCATCTTCGAGAGTTGCTCAGTAGGTTGGATGAGAAGGTCAAGGGGAAAGAGTAGGGTCATGGCTTTTCGGGGACTGTGGAATTTTTCGGGGATCGGGCGGAAGAGTTGGAGCGTTTTCTATCTTGGCTGGAGATGGAAGAAGTATTCTCCGATGTGGAGCTTTTGGCGAAGGTGGAGGAACTTTTGCCGAAGTTGGAGGCTTTGTAGGATGGTGGAGGCTTTGTAGGATGGTGGAGGCTTTTTGGATAGGGTAAAGGGTGGTTTGATTTTGGTGAAGGATAATTTAAGGGTGATTTTTTCTGATCTTGTGAAGGTTTGGATAGGCAACAGTAAATCAGACAATTTTTTTAAGGTGTTGTGCACGATATTCGTTGGGTGTCAAATATCCCAACGTTCCATGAATTCGAACATTGTTAAACCAGTTCACATAATGAGCTAATTCG
>JAGOHU010000197.1 GCA_017995975.1 Negativicutes bacterium | reverse complement strand
TGCCGAACCAGAGCGAATTCGTGACTTCTTGCCTCTCGCTAAGAAATATGGAGCTGCAATTCTCTGCTTGCCTCTCACCCTTGAAGGAATTCCCGAGACACCCGAAAAAAGGCTCGAAGCGGCTCAGTTTATTCGCAATGCTGCTCTGGAAGCAGGCCTTACGGACTCAGACCTTGCTCTCGACCCTCTCGTACTACCAGTTGCAGCAGATGGTCAATCCGCTAGAGTCACTCTAGATACATTAAAATTATTCAAAAAAGAGCTTGGTTTCCCTACTCTGATGGGACTTAGCAACAGCTCTTTTGGCTTACCAAGTCGTCCCAAGCTAAATGCCACATTCCTGGCCCTCGCATTAGAGGCAGGGCTGAATGCCCCTCTTGCCAATCCGTGCGATGAAGACTTAAAGACCGCATGGGATGCAGCACAAGTCCTCGGCGGCTTCGATCCTCAAGGGCTTAGCTGGAGCCAGGATTACCATCTAACGGCCTCAGTTAGTAGCAACCCAGTAGAATCAACCACCGACCCACTTTCCCTGATCCGCCAATCCATTCGACAAGGCGAAAAAGAAGGAATTTTAAGCAAACTAGAATCAGCTCTTGCCAATCAAATTCCTCCTCTTGAGTTGGCCGAGCAAGGACTTACCACAGCAATGACCGAAGTGGGAGTCGATTTTGGAGCTGGGAAATGCTTCCTCCCCCAAGTACTCATGGCGGCAGAGACCATGCGGATCGGCTTTGACTTTCTAAAAGCCAAACTCCCAAAAGAACAGACCGCAAAAGGAAAAGCCTTAGTGGCTACAGTCCAAGGAGATATCCACGATCTGGGAAAAAATATTGTAGTTGCTCTTCTGGAAAATAGCGGTTTTGAGATTATCGACCTGGGCAAAGATGTCTCGCCCGAAGAAATTACTAGCCAAGCAAAAAAACACAATCCCGATTTTATTGGCCTCTGCGCCCTCATGACCACCACACTGCCAGCCCTAGAAAAAACCATAACCCAACTAACCTTAGGAGGCTACAATCAACCCATCATGGTAGGTGGAGCTGTACTAACTGAAGAATATTCCGAAAAAATTGGCACCACTTATGCGAAAGATGCTATTAGCGCACTTGAGTTAGCCAACATGTGGACCATAAAAAAGGAGATAGCAAATGAGCTCTTTACTTCATAAATTATCTAACAACCAATTTTGTACGACCCTAGAATTAGACCCTCCTCACGGCCCTTCGATCGAAAAACTAATGGCCCAAGTGAAAGCGATCGAGCATCTCATCGACGGGATCAACATTGCCGATTGCCCTATGGCAAAAATGCGAATGAGCCCGATCGCAGTAGCAAGACTTGTCCAAGAGCAAACTACTATGCAAGCGATCTTTCATCTCACCTGTAGGGATCGAAATTTACTGGGCTTACAAGCCGAGCTATTAGGTGCTGCTGGGCTTGGAGTAAAGCACATCCTTACCCTCACCGGCGATACACCTGAGCAAGGAGATCATCCTACTGCCACTGGTGTTTTTGACACCGATGGAATTGGGCTTATCAAAATTGCGGCTGGGTTAAATCAAGGACTGGATTACAATGGAAAAGAACTCAATGGAGTGACTGATTTCTCTATTGGAACTACGGCCAATCCATGTGCCGACGACCTACCAGCAGAGATTGAAAAGCTCAAACGCAAGGTCGCTGCAGGTGCACATTTTGTACAGACTCAACCTATTTTCGAGATCGAACCAGCCCTACGCTTCACTGAGGCCATTAAAGATTTACCGATTCACATTATTTATGGAATTCTTCCCCTTCGCAGTGCTCCTATGGCCGACTATATTCACAACAATGTGCCCGGCATAGAAGTTCCTGAGTGGGTTCGCCAGCGAATGCACCAAGAAGGACCCGAAGCCGGAGTCGAAATGGCTCGCAATTTAGTCACCCAATTAAAGAAATTCTCTGCGGGAGTTCACATCATGCCAATCAATCACTTAGAAATCGTTTCGAAAATCTTAGAATAAATCAGAAAGGAGCTCTTTATATGTCTTTCATCAATGAAATTCACTGGGCTACTCTCTTAATCCCCCTAGGCATACTAGCTATCTTTTGGATTTTACTTCAATATTTGATTCAAAAAATCAATCCGAAAATTCAACCTTTTTTCTATTATATCCGGACTAGCCTGAGTCAATTAATCACCCTTACCCTTCTTTACATTGGTTGCAGGCATATTTTATTTTCTATAACCTTTCCCGAAAACTGGGAAAAATACTCATCCTTCTTG
This sequence comes from Negativicutes bacterium, assembly GCA_017995975.1. Lineage (GTDB taxonomy): Bacteria > Bacillota > Negativicutes > JAGOZY01 > JAGOZY01 > JAGOHU01. The sequence continues at coordinate 1,018 of JAGOHU010000197.1, read as the reverse complement.
CTACTCCTTTTGGTGATCCTTGGTGGCACTTCTATTTTTGTTAAAATGGCTCAAGGCCTAATTACCTACTCAGCTGATCAAGATAATAATCCAAGTCGAGCCTCTTCTATTCTAAAAAATTTCTGTTCCATTATCATTTGGATCATTGGTCTTTTAATTCTTCTAAATAGTGCAGGGATTCCAATTACTCCTCTCGTCACTGCTTTAGGAGTCGGAGGTTTGGCTGTCGCTTTAGCTCTGCAAGACCCAATGAGCAACCTCTTTGCAGGTCTACAAATCCTTATGAGCCAGCAAATCCGGCCCGGCGATTTTATTCAATTATCCTCTGGTGAAAGTGGTACAATTAAAGATATCTCTTGGCGTACCACAGTCATACAAACCTCTGGCGAAGATATCATTATTATTCCAAATAATAAAATCTCCACTTCCATGGTGACCAATAAAAGCTGGCTCCACTCCACCACTTATTTTTCAATTATCATCCAAGTCAGTTACGACTCAGATTTAAACCAGGTCAAGCAAGTTGCCTTGGAAGCCGCCCGAGAAGTGGCCAAAGCAGTTGGCTCGAATCCCAAATTAGCAAATGATGTCTTGGTTCGCTACGATTCCTTTGGAGGCTTTGGGATTAATGTAAAAATCATTATGAAATGTAGCACCCCATTAGAAATTGGTCTAATAACCGATGCACTAGTTGAAAAAATTCATACTCGTTTCCGAGAAGAAAAAATTATAATCCCTTATCCAACCCAAAAAGTACTTATAGACAAAGAGTAAAAAGCCTTTCCTGAGAAGTGCATTCTCAAAAAATTGAGACAACAAATACAAAAGCTCCTGTCGCAAAAAAACGACAGGAGCTTTTCCTATGTCTGGACAAAAGGATTGAACCATTGGAGAGTATCAATCATTAATCGATGCCAAAAGTCTGCTAAAAAAATTCATCTCAAAAAAATAGAATCGATCTGACACTTTACAACTCAAAAAAACCAAAAGAGCCACGCTATTACTTGTACTTCTGCAC
>JAGOHU010000196.1 GCA_017995975.1 Negativicutes bacterium | reverse complement strand
GATTTTGGATGTGCCCGCTGGAAGTCAGCCTTCGGATACATTGATTGTACAGGCCGCTTGGAGAGCGACTGAGTGTATTGGAGTCGAGCCAAGGTTGGAAGCTGGTGGTTGTACCAACACGAATATGCCGGTTTGTATGGGAATTCCAGCAGTTACTTTAGGCCGAGGTGGTAATGAAGGAGGAGTCCATACTATAGGTGAATGGTTTGATCCAGAAGGGACTTATCGATCACCTCAAAAATCATTCTTGCTTCTTTTGGCTTTAGCAGGGTTGGAGGGAAGTGCAGAATCTATATTATGAAAACCGCTAGAGTAGCAGGAGCGCTGATAGATGAATAGGATGTTCCCTACCAGCTGAAAAAAGAAAAGAATTATTTATTTGTCGTAGTTTTAATATAAATTTTAGGAGCTTATGTATGGTTTGATCCGTTTGGTTTGCTGATTGACTTGGCAATTTGCTTTGGCCATTGCGATTTTGACAAGCTTTTCTTTCCTCCTGTATGGGATTTATGCAATAGGTTCTTATTTCATGAGTTGATCCATCGGTTTAACGAAAAAATTATTAAAAGGAAAATTAGTTTGTTATTACCCTTTGGTTCTTTAAGTAGAATTAGAGGGTATTTTTTCTTTACATATTATACTTGTTTGTGTATAATAATACAAAAGATGGTATAGAAATTGTGAGAGCGAGAGGAAGTTCAAAAATGGGAAAGACAAAATGGATTGTAGGAATGATCGTGTTGGTGGCCATTGCTTTGGGGATGGCTGGCTGTAGTAGTGAGAAAAAAGCTACAGACAAATCATTTGTGTATGCTATGCAGGCCGATGCGCGTAATTTAGACCCTCATATGAGCACCGATGCTCCTTCGTCGGCAGCTACGAGCAAAAAGGTATACGAAGGCTTGGTTACAATTGATAAAGATAATAAATTAGTCCCTCTTTTGGCTACCGAGTGGAAGCAAATCGATCCTTTGACTTTGGAGATCACCCTTCGAAAAGGAGTCAAATTTCATGATGGTACCGATTTTAATGCAGAAGCGGTTAAGATTAATTTTGATCGACTGCTAGACTCAGGAACCAAGAGAAATCGAAGAGCTATTTTAAGTGCGGTTAAAGAAGTGAAAGTGGTTGCACCAGATAAAGTGCAGATCATTACAGAGCAACCTTCTCCGTCTCTGCTTCTTCATTTGACCCATTCAGCAGGCTTCATTATGAGCCCTGCGGCAATTGCTGCGGATTTAAAAGGAGAGAAAGCATTGGCTCAAAATCCAGTTGGAACCGGCCCTTTTGTTTTTACCGAATGGAAAAAAGGGGATCAGATTATTCTTACTCGGAATGAGAGTTACTGGGGCAAAAAACCTGAGATTGCAAAATTAATCTTAAAAGTAGTACCAGAGGATGTAACTCGGGTGGCAATGGTTCGAACTGGGGAAGCTCAAGCGGCGGATCAAGCACCAGTTACCGAGGTGGATAAATTGAGCCAAGACCCAAAAGTCACCCTAGTGAGAACTCCGGTCTATCGTTCTGAATTTATTTCGTTTAATACAGAAAAAGGGCCTTTTAGTAATCCAAAAGTTCGAAAAGCAGTGGCCGCAGTGATTGATTATGATGGCTTGATTAAGGGAGTCTACAATGGAGTCGGTAAATCAAGTGTATCTAGCATTGGTCCTCAAGTTTTTGGACACAACCCTAATCTCAAACCTTATGTAAAAAATCTCGAAGAAGCGAAAAAGCTCATGGCTGAAGCGGGAGTGCCAAATGGCTTTAAGGCTACTCTTTATGTGCCAGATCGAAAAGTGCGAGTCAAGATGGCCGAGGTAGTGCAAGCTCAACTAAAGCCTTTGGGAATTGAAGTCGAAATTAAGACTATGGAATTTGGGGCGTACTTAAAAGCAACCGAAGAAGGGCAGCAGGATTTTTGCATTGATGGGTGGTCCAATCAAACTGGGGACGCAGACTTCTCGATGACCACTGTGTTCGGCACCAATGGCATTAAGACCGGCCAGAATATTGCCAGATATAGTAATCCGAAAGTAGATTCACTTCTGGCAAGTGCTCGCATCGAAATGAATCCACAAAAAAGAGAGAAAATGTATCAGGAAATTCAAGAAATCTTACGAGAAGACGTGCCGATTATTGTGACCCAAATCGGAGAAGACTTGACAATCACTGGGAAAAATATAACTGGCCTCTGGGTTGGTTCCGGTGGCGGGGCTGTTTTCAATGATGTAGTATTTAAGTAATATAGGATCAATTAAGTGGAAATCTCCGATCCATTGCATAAAGAAAGTGCGATAGATCGGGGATTTCTGTGATTTAATCGAAAAAATTTATGCTAAAGTAAGAATATCCCATGTCAAATGATCAGATTTAATGTACTTTAAGGTTGGGTTGATAGGTCATGCTTAGAGTAGTGTGGAAGTTAAAAAGCTCATGTCATTAAGAAATGACATGAGCTTTTTATGTGATTGAGATGGCCGAATTGTGGTTATTTTGCAGGGAGGAAATCAAAAGGTTTGGTTGGAATAAATTGATTTGAGATATCACCTGCAAAGATCGCTCCGTTAGAGAGTTGGATTTTTTGGACTGGTGCGTTTTCAGAGAAGTCTAATTTGGATAGAGATATCCAAAAAGTGTTTGGACTTGTAGCAGAGTCAAAATAATAGATTTTGTTTTTATGATCTACAATGGTTCGCCAAATCGTTGAGGAAATATTGGGTTGAGCAGGAGTTGTAATTCCCAAGGGTACGCTAACACTTCTCATAACTCCGGTAACACTTGCAATAGCCTGATTTTCATATTTTTGTCCAGGAACAGCTGAGATATATTCTTTCATTTCTTTTTGTGGAATTGCTTTGACCAAAAAAGAGGCTCGAGCATAACGATCGGCTGCCCGGTTGGTTCCAGGCAAAAATACAAGGCCGCCAATATTCTCCCAGTATTCATTAAGAGCTAGCTGCTTATCATAGATGGGTGAGTTGGTCATTACTTGATACTCTTTGCCATGATGAATCACTAATTTTCCTTCTACATATTCAAAAACTGCAATGTCACCAGAAGGGTCTGTGATTGCAAGGTGCAATTGCGCAGGGCTGCCATCAGGCATGACAGGAGCAATGATATGGAAAGGTTCTTGTCTTAACTCAGCCACTGCTTCTGTGACGGTTCCATGATTGTCGAGTACATATTGGAGCCACAAGCTAATCGAAATTCGAAGTTTGTCATCATTTTTATTTGGATCACCATAATCCGATTCGGCTAAGTAGAGCAAACTCGCAGAAAGTCCTGCTT
>JAGOHU010000046.1 GCA_017995975.1 Negativicutes bacterium | reverse complement strand
CCCTCACACCACTCTCACCAACCTTAGAAGACCTCTTTAGCACCCTAAGTGCAGATCAGGAGGTGGCTTTGTGAGCATCGCAATCGAAACAACAAATCTAACCCGAAAATTCGGAGACTTTATCGCGGTAAATCAGCTCTCCCTCTCCCTCAAGCGTGGCGGAGTGTATGGCTTTCTGGGGCCAAATGGATCAGGAAAGTCTACCACAATCCGAATGTTAGCAGGTCTTTTGGCCCCCACTTCTGGCAAAGGACAAGTCATGGGCTTTGATATCCAAACTGAAAGCGAGCAGATCAAGCAACAAATCGGCTATATGTCTCAAAAATTCAACCTCTATACGGATCTAACAGTTCGAGAAAATTTGGATTTTTATGGCGGCTTATATGGTCTGAAACAACAAGAACGACAACGGCGAATCTCAGAAGTCTTGCACCTAATAAAATTAACAGAAAAAGCGGATCGATTGGTCGCAAACTTATCCGGTGGTTGGCGCCAACGATTAGCTCTCGCCTGCTCGATCCTACACAAGCCACCTCTACTTTTTTTAGATGAAGCAACCAGCGGAGCCGACCCAAACACCCGACGTCTTTTCTGGCAATTGATCTACCAATTCGCCGCTGAAGGTACAACCATATTGGTAACCACTCACTTCCTCGATGAGGCAGAGCACTGCGACGAGATCGCCTTTATCCACAATGGCAATCTGGTTGCACTTGATACCCCAGGTAAATTGAAGTCACAGCTTCCAGGCACTCTCTATCAAATCCCTAGCCCGGACCCACTTTCTTTACTTGAAGAAATTAAAGAAAAAAAGATCAATCTTTTAGACTCTTATATCCACGGAAAAAGTGTCCGAATACGGGTCGATCACATCACCGAGGAGCTCCAAAGCACTTGGAAAGCAGTGGAAATCGCCCCCACTCTAGAAGATGTTTTTATCTACTTAGTAGACAAAGGACGAAAGGAGGAAAACCGATGATCCGTCTGTTGGCAATCCTCAAAAAAGAATTCATTCAAATGCGTCGTGACCGAGCCACCCTAGCTCTTATGACTATTATGCCTTTGATCCAACTCCTTATCTTTGGCTTTGCAATCAACACAGATGTAAAGCACCTTTCGGCCGTTGTTTTCGATCAGTCTCTTTCCAAGGAGAGTCGCCAATTTATTGATTCTTTGACCGCCACAGGCTATTACGATATCAACTATGTAGTAACCGGATTCAAGGAAGTAGAAGATCGCATTCAAAAAGGCGATGCCAAAGTCGGAGTAGTAATCCCACCAGACTACGCTAGCCAACTCAAGCATGGTAGACCTACTCAAATTCAGATCATTGTGGATGCGACCGATTCGACCTCGGCCTCTTCGGCGATCAGCACAGCCCAATTAGTGGGTCAAAGAAAATCACAAGAAATTTTGATTCAAAAACTGCAAAAAAGCGGAGCCTCTTCTGCAAATTCAAATAACCCTCCCATCGATGTACGAATCCGCCCCTGGTACAATCCAGATTTTATCACCGCCTTCTTCATGGTTCCCGGGATCAGCGGCACCATCCTCACTCTCACCATGATCTTACTCACATCTCTTGCGATCGTCCGCGAAAGAGAGCGAGGTACTTTAGAACAACTCATTGTGACTCCGCTCAAACCCTATGAACTGATGATCGGAAAGCTTCTTCCATATGTACTAGTCGGTTATGTACAGCTCACCATCTTGCTCGGTACAGGAGTACTCGTCTTTCAAATACCCATCGAAGGGAGCCTGCTCCTTCTCTACTTGCTGACTGGACTCTTCATCACCGCTTCTCTGGGGCTCGGACTCTTTATCTCCAATGTAGCAAAAAATCAGATGCAAGGAATGCTCATGTCTTTTGCGATCTTGCTCCCTAGTATCCTCCTCTCCGGTTTTATGTTTCCCCGAGAATCAATGCCTAAGCTTTTCTATTATCTAGGAACCATCCTACCCCTCACCTTTTACCTGCAAATTGTGAGAGGAATTCTCCTCAAAGGACTCACCATCAGCTACCTATGGGGTCAAATCGGAGCTCTCGCTTTATTCACCGCAGTGATTTTGACCTTGAGCGTTTTAAAATTTAAAAAGCGATTAGAGTAATATATAAAGTCCGTGTCAACTTACACGGACTTTTTGCTTTTCGATTTTACTTTAAGTAAGATATACTTAATTCATTAGTGCAAACTCCGGCGTTTTTTGAAAAGAATTTTTTAAAAACATCTTTTTCGCACCGAATATAGTTGGGTTCAATCCTCACAGAATAAGCCCGAAGCACATTTTGGAGCAACTTTGGCGATTATCGGCGTTTTAGAGTCCTATTAAATGGAATGGTTACAAAAATCCACCTTGAACGGTTTCTCGTTTTTCTCGGAATTTCTTGTTCTCTGATTCCAGATCCTTTTTCATGTCGACCAGCTTGATAATCATTTTTTCTACTTCATCTACAAGTAAAAGAGCCTTTTGTTCGCCATCGAAAGTAATTTCGGCCATTGGTTGTTTTTGTTCACCGACTTCTAAATTAAAATTCTTTTTTCGCACAATTGCCAGCTCGCAACCGATATAGCTCAAAATCGTATTAGCTAAATCAATGCTCATATGTTTTCGTGCCATTTTTTGAGTTAATCCAATTCGAGAGATACCTTCTCCGGTAGCCACTTTGTTCAAAGAAACACCCTCTTCTTGCATAATGTTTTTGATTTCTTGACGTAGATTGTCTTTGTTTACTGGGATTGGTTCGAAATTCATGTATTTTTCCTCCTTTGTTATTTTATGCTAATTACACAATAACATATAATTAATTGATTTCGAAAACATTTTCTGCAAACAAACTAAGAATGTTATTCTACCTCAATGTTGTTTTAAAGTTGTGTTAAATGGAATGAATATTTGAATGCCGAAAATAGTATCCCATAAAAAAAGGGGTGTACTGCACCCAAAAGTGAAACAATAAAATAAAATCCCTATCGTCAATGGACCAAGCAGACAGAATAAGCACTTCAAGCGGAGTTTGCCCACTTTTCAATTGCAATCGTTCGCGATTATAAAAATGTATGTATTTATAAATAGTTCTCTCTGCCTCAAAGAAAGTCCGTGGCTTAGCCAGGCAATTTGTATTCAAATCTTTATTCGTCGATATCCGTAGGTTTGTCGATTCTTAGACTGACATTCTTTTATTAGTTCTAGGATGTTTTTCTCTGAGGGGTTAACACAATTAGAGTGACGATAGAAGACCGATTGATATATTCCAAATAAGCCGTACAAAGCAACAAGTGAGTAATTACATTTGTTTTCATCTATCAATTAATAAACTAATCTCTTCTATTCTCCCTTTTGATCCAATGAAGAAAAGACCTCCCATCATTACTCTTCGTTTACGATAGGAGGTCTCTTTTTATTTTGTTTCACTTTTAAGGTGCATACAGTACAAACGATTCAATCGCTCTTTTTTTTGAGTCTTCTTCAAAATACTTTCCAGCCCTCTACTTTTAGAGAAGAAAAACCTAATGTTCGGTGGAGATTGATCTCCCAAGGATGAGGAAAACATTGATCTTTCGGATAGTAAAATTCGATATCATTTACTCGATCGATTTCATAATCTTGTCTGTTTTTAGGTACCCCAATATTGATTGTAGGTGGCAATGCAACTCGCCCGCAACACATGGACGAACGACGATAGATCACCACATGAGCAACTCCACCTTTTTCCTTGATGTATTCCTGAGCCTTTTCAGTGAAAGTAAATTGACCCATTCTACTCACCCCTTGTATCATTTTTTCGAATCATTATTATCTACTAGTTATTCAATTAGCGGTTTTGCTAAAAATCCCTTTATTTCTCACCCATTCTACAATTGGCTTTACTTTTTCTTGAGTGGTAAAGTCGACACTTTTGCCATAGCTTTCAATAAACCCTTTATCATTCGAATTCCATTCTTCTTGCTTCTTCCTCAAAGTCAGCCATTTACGAGCCCCCATTAAAAAGCGATGGAACCATTTCATTTTTGAAAAATCCATTCCACCCTGCAAATAAAAGAACTCTATTTGGTCTTTCATTTCAGTTCTAAAATTCTGTTCTTTCAAGCTACTCTCTATTTTTTCATCCCTGTAGCTAAGACCAACTGCAACGATTGCGATCCTCTTTTCTTTTAGCTTAGAATCATTTTTGGCAATCAAAGAAAGCCCTGCAATACGACCAGCATATAATCCACCGCAATAAATAATAGTTTCATATTTTTTCAACATTTCAACATTCACTTCTTGTGCCTGAATTACTTGGCAAGCGAGCTCTTCGGCGATCCATTTTGCATATCGATCGGAAAAACCATAGGAAGATTGATAAATCACAATTGTTTGATTCAATCAAATCCACTCCTTCTTTCAATCTATTCTAACATAAAAAAAGCGAGACTTAAAAGTCTCGCTTTTCTACTAATTCATTCAAAACACTAATAGAAAACTGCCTACTAAGCAACCTAAAAACATTCCTAATGCGTTTCTTTTCGCTACATCCATTGGGCTTACATTGGCATAAGTAGCGCAAATAATTGCCGCCCCTGCTAAAGGTGACATGGCCCGCCCTAGCGCACCACCCAAAACAGCAAGACTTCCCATACTCAATGGATTCATATTAAATTGAGCTGCATTAATTGTTACGGCCTTATTAAAAGCAGTAGCCGCTGCATCACCAGAGCCAGAAATGACTCCAAGTAGATAAGGGCCAAAACCGGTACTAAATTTTGCAATTTCCGGATGAGTTATCATCGCATCAGTGAGTGCTTTGAGCATCCCAAGCGCTTTCATTCCATCTACGAAGACTAATGCGCAAATAATGATCCCACAGATATGACCATAGGCCTCACCGATTCCATGAAAAAATTCTTTGGTAATCTTTCCAGGATTTACCCGAGAAACAAGAAAGGCGATAAAAGAGCCAATAATCATTGTATGAGAGATTGCTAAATCTTTCAAAGCCGGAACCACTTTCGCACTCGCAATTAAGATCAAAATCAACGGAACGATTGGTACAAGAGCTTTCAAGTAGCTCACTTTAAATTCTTCGATTTCTTCGGTGATTTCCTCAGTTGGAGCCCATCCTTTATTTTCTTTACGGACATAGGCCAAAATACCGAGAGTCAGGGCTACAACAGTGCAAACAATTAGCAAAGGAACGAAATGATTTGCCACCACTGCCACAGGACTGGCCTTGGCCACCGAAGCAGTCAGAGCATTCATTGCATAACCTGGATTAAACATGGAGCCAAAAGTACCAGCTAATACAGCCGCAGCCGCTACTGCGGGATGCACTCCGGAGGAGAGAAGCAAAGGAATTAAAATCGCTCCTGCCGCCGCCGCAGATCCCGCCGCACTGGTAAGAGTACTATTAATAAAAAATGTTACAAAAGTCGCCGCTGGAATCAGCAAAGGGCCTGCTTTTTGTACCGGTTTTGCCATAAAATGTATCAAATGCTGATCACATTTTGTCAGTTTCATCACCATAGAAAAGCCCATCACGGTTACGATAGTTTCAAAGAGTTTATATTCGCCCATGGCGTGAGAAAAAGACTTGAAGGCCACCAAAGGATCACCAGCAACCACTGCCATAAGGAAACCAGCAGTAAATAAAACCATCCGAGTCTCATATTGCTTTGCCAAAAAGTAAATGGCCACTCCGATAATTGCAACACCAATCCAGATCATCATCCAATCCTCCTCCTATCTCTTTCCCTCATAAACCGATCGAGTAACAAATACCTGACCCTCCATAATGAGCCGAGCTGTTCGGCTAACACCAGCCTTCTCCAAATGCCACTTCCCATCGGATTGCTTTTCCAATCCAATCGCAAAATCTAGCAATCCCGAAGGATGAGCAAGACGGACTACACCTGTCTCTTTTGCTCTTTCAGCAACCAGATCGTTAACCACCGTACCTGGTAGCAACGCCGCAGTCGCCACACAAATACCACCAGTAACTGCATAGGCTTTGTGTAGCACACCGAGTGCTAAGGTGCGAGCAATTAAATCACATTCACCAGCTTGGATCAATCGACCATCAGAACAGGTATGATCTTTCGGGCTACTGACCATAGCTACTTTGGGCACCGCTGGCCCAGCCTCTTCTTTCGATTTGGCTAAGCCCATCAGTACCGCCCCAGTGGTACGTATGTCATCGAGGATTTCAACAATTTCAGGATGATTAGCACAATCAGAAGGCAGCTCACAACCAGTGAGGCCTATATCTTCAGCACGTACAAAAATGGCTGGATTGGCCGCATCTACCAAACTAGCCTCAATCACTTTTCCACTGGAAAGAGTAATTTGGTCTTTCAAGTTGCCCGTCGGAAGTAATTTCCCAGTCTTTGAACCACCAGAATTTAAGAAATTCAGATCAATACGAGCACCACTACCGGCCACACCATCGATCGAATAGCCCCCCATAGTAATCACTTCACCATTTTCTGCGGTCGGAATTTCGGCTACAATTACTTTTTTTGTATTGGTATTGTAGATTCTTACTTTCGTCAAAGGCGCACTCGGCAATACCCAGCCCTTTAGGATGGCATAAATACCAACCCCGGACGAAATATTCCCACAGTTCCCTTCATAATCCACATGCGCATCATTAATCCCAACATAGCCAAAGGTGTAATCCACATCAATTCCTTCACGGGCAGATTGATCAAGAAGAGCCACCTTGCTTGTCAAAGGATCAGCTCCACCCATCCCATTGATTTGGCGAGCATCAGGGCTACCGTAAATATCTAAAATGACTTGATCCCGAATTCCCTGATCAGTTGGAAGGTCTGCTAAATCCAGATAGACCCCTTTGCTCGTACCACCTCGCATAAAGAGTGCAGGAATTTTTACATATTCTTTCATCACGATTCCCCCTCATTTTGAGATACAAAATTTAGTAGCCCACCTGCCAAAACAATTTGCTGTTGTCGTTCTGTAAGATTAGATAGGGCAATATAAGATACCCCAGTCGTTCTATTATGAATAATCACCTCGTGATTCTTCATTTCTCCAGCTACATCATCAACTTCGAGCACATGGCCTAATTCGATTTGGTCATAATCAGTTTCGTCTTTAAAAGTAAGTTGCCAAATACCAAAGTTCACCAAATTGGCCGAATGAATTCGTTCAATACTTTTAGCTAGTACCACCCGAACTCCTAGATACATCGGGCACAACGCCGCATGCTCCCGTGAAGAGCCTTGACCATAGCTCTGACCGGCTAGGACGATCGTATTCATTCCTTGTTCTTTATTGCTGCGACAGCGGTTTGCAAATTCAGGGTCTTCATGATAAAAAACGTAGTTGCCATACTTGGGTATATTGGAGCGATACTTTAGATAAGGCCCAGCAGGCATAATATGGTCTGTCGTAATTTTATCTCCCACTTTAATTCCCACACTAGCGACTAATGTTTTGGGCATTTTGGTATTGGCTGGTGGATCTCCAATATTTGGACCTCGTCGAACTTCTACAGAAGAATCATTGGAAGGCAAAACAACCATCGAGTCATCAATCAAATATTCTTCGGGTAACACAATTTGGGGATACTCCATTCCCAACTGACGAGGGTCGGTTACTTTTCCTGTAATCGCTGCTGCGACCGCTGTCTCGGGGCTCACAAGATACACTTGCCCATCTTTTGTACCGCTTCGACCTTCAAAATTCCGATTGTTGCTACGCAAAGATACGCCTTGCGATTGGGGAGCTTGGCCGCAACCAACACAAAAGCCGCAGGTGCTTTCCAAAATGCGAGCTCCCGATTCGATCAAATCACTCAAAGCTCCATTACGAGCAATCATATCCAGCACTTGTCGACTACCTGGGGCTACTCCAAAGCTAACTTTAGGGTGTACTTTTTTTCCCTTCAGCATCTTTGCAATGACCATCAAATCTCGATAGGACGAATTGGTACAGCTCCCTACCAATACTTGATCTACCAGAAGTCCTTCAATTTCTGCCACAGTCTTCACATTATCTGGTGAATGAGGGCAAGCAATATTTGGGACAATCTCTGCCAAATCAAGCTCAATCACATCATCGTAACTTGCATCTGAATCAGCCTTCAACTCTTGCCAATCTTCTAGTCTTTTTTGAGCTGTAAAAAAAGTTCTAGTCATTTCATCACTTGGAAAAATAGAAGTAGTTACCCCCAATTCAGCTCCCATATTGGTAATGGTGGCACGCTCTGGTACAGTCAGGCTTTTCACTCCTTCGCCAGAATACTCCAACACAGTTCCCACATTCCCTTTGGTGGTCAGCTTTTTTAATAATTCTAAAATGATATCTTTGGCAGTGACCCAAGGGCGTAAGTTATTCTTGAGCTCTACTCGAATGATCTTTGGATAGGTTAAATAAAAAGGGCCTCCTGCCATAGCTACAGCTACATCTAGTCCTCCCACACCCATCGCAATCATTCCTACTGCACCGCAAGTGGGAGTATGACTGTCGGACCCCAGTAGCACTTCGCCCGGTTTGCTAAACCTCTCTAGATGAACCTGATGGCAAATCCCATTTCCGGCTTTGGAGTATTTGATCCCATAACGGTCAGCTACAGTCTCCAAATAGCGATGATCATCTGCATTTTCAAAACCATCTTGAAGAGTATTATGATCCACATAGGAAATCGAATTGGTTTTTACTTTGGAGATTCCCATTGCTTCAAATTGCAAATAGGCCATCGTACCAAGAGCATCTTGGGTTAAAGTCTGATCAACTTTGATCCCCACCTCACTTCCCTGCACCAATTCACCTGATATATGGCGAGCTTCTAGGATTTTTTGAAAAATAGTCTTTCCCATATCTCTTCCTCCTTTATTTTCAGAAAATTCAATTTCGTTGCTAAAACCAGTATATTGAACTAAGATAAATAAATATAATATTCGATTTTTATCAATATCCATAAAAAAATTCTATCGAAGGAGTATGAAATGACCGAGAAAGATTGGGTGCTCTTCAAAACCATTGCAGATGAAAAAAACATCACAAAAGCAGCTGAAAAGCTTTATATCTCTCAGCCGGCAATCACTTATCGAATCAAAATGATGGAAAAAGAAATTGGAGCTAAACTACTGATACGAACCTCTCATGGAGTTCTATTGACTCCAGAAGGAGAATGCTTTCTGGACTACTCTCGAGATATGACTCTCGCTCTTGAGAAAACAAAAGAAAAAATACAAAGTATGACCAATGAGGTTCAAGGAACTCTTCGACTTGGTGTTTCTTCAGTATTTGCTCACTACGAGTTACCTACGATTCTGAAAGAATTTCTCACCTTATACCCAAAAGTAGATCTGTCCCTTAAAACTGGATTAAGCCATCGAATCAATCGATTACTCCAACGGGATGAAATTTCAATTGCTCTTCTGCGGGGCGATTATCACTGGAGCGAATATAAAATACTGATCAAAGAAGAACCTCTTTGTATTGCTTCGATCGAACCAATCAATCTCGAACAGCTTCCTGAAAAATTACGAATTACTTACAATACTGATACACCATTGCAAAGTTTAGTCGATGATTGGTGCCATCAATCTTTTTCCAGTTCCTTTGCCAGTACCATCGAAGTCGATAGTATGGATACTTGTCGTCAATTAGTTTTACAAGGCATTGGCTGGGCCATTCTACCGCAAATCGGTCTTCATTCGATGGAAAATCTCCATATCTATCCGTTGAAATGGCAAGACGATACTTTATTCACTCGAAGAACTTGGCTCCACTCTCGAAATGGCGCCCAAGACCTTATTTTGCTAACCACTTTCACAAAGTTCATGGAAAATTATTATCCCCAATAAAAAAAGACCGCAAAAGCGGTCTTTAAGACTATTTTATCCTTATCCCAATTGTCTGGTTGGAGCCAAGGTAATATCTCGGATCGTTATCGATTGAGGTTGTTCAAAAGCAAAGGCGATTGCATTGGCAATATCTTCCGCTCCCAAACCTCCATTGATGCTTGTTTTCCAGTCTTGATAGTCTGATCTGATCTGAGTATCCGTTGTGTGAGAAAGAAGGGCTGTTTCTACTACCCCCGGGCAAATTAGAATGACCCGAATATCTTGCCCAGCCACTTCTTCACGTACATTTTCAGTCATACCAGTGACAGCAAATTTTGTCCCCACGTAAGCTGCATGATTGGGGAAAGCTTTTTTCCCAGCAATCGAGCTGATATTGATGATCGTTCCAGTATTGCGTGGCTTCATGGTCGTCAGAGCTGTTTTCATCCCATTGAGCACTCCTGTAATATTCACTTGGATCATTTGTTCCCATTCGCAAGAATCTTGTACTGCCACATCCCCTAAAAGCATAATTCCAGCATTATTAATCATACATTGAAGAGGGCCAAATTTTGCTTCTCCCGCCTGAACCGCTGCTTCTAGTTCGGCAATTTTAGTTACATCAGTTTTAGCGATCAAGGCATTTGAATTTTCTTCAAATTCCTTCATTTCCTCCACTCGGCGTGCCATTAGCAAGACAGAATATCCTTTTTCTAAAAACAATTTCGCAGTGGCCTTACCAATTCCTGATGAAGCTCCAGTAATTCCAATTAATCCCTTATTTTCCATTTTTCTATCACCCTTCCCATGTCTCTTCTCTTTAGTATATACTG
>JAGOHU010000045.1 GCA_017995975.1 Negativicutes bacterium | reverse complement strand
CCCTTGGGATATGGCCTTCTTGAATTTCATTGTTAGTTCGGACATCAACAAAAAGAACTTCTTTATTTTGCCAAGCATTCATCGCATCTTCCATAGAAACAGTTTGGATTTTTGATGTAGTTAGCGAAGTGTTTTTTACAGACGAGGATGCACAACCAGAAATAAAAAGACTCAAACAAAGAAATAATATCAAGCAAAAAAATTTTCTCATATAAATACTCCTAATTGATCTTCAGAATTTTGTTACACTCACTTGGAGATTTTAAATTGGCCTCTGAGACTAAAATTCTCTGCATCTTAAACTCCGGGAATTTCTTACTGTATTGAATTAACTCTTTATTTAGTTGGTAAAATTATTTATGGAAGATGAACTAGAGTTATTTAATTGACTAGATTCACCAAGTAAACTAAGAGTGAATACAAAATAGTTTTTTCATGCTAAATTTCTTTATTTTAAAAATGGAGACCTATAAAAATAGGTCCCCATTTTCTGAGATATTATGTACTACTACATATCAGAAGTCGAGAAGTCTTGGGCTTCTACTTCGGTTTCGACTAATTGAGTTCTTGATTTGTAGAGGTGAGCTGCTCCAATGAAAACAACGAGAGTGGAGCCAGTGAATGCCCATTTCGTTATTCCTTCAACCAAATAATATTCTTTGACAATCGGATCACCAATGATCATGCCTGCCGCAGTAGCTGCAATCACGAGAGCACCTCCGGTGAGAATTGAAGGGAAGCGATCAATCAATTTCACAAACAGGGTGCTTCCACCAACTACTAGAGGAATTGTAAGAGCAAGACCGATCATTACAAGCAGGGTATTACCATGAGAAGCACCAGCAACTGCTAAAACATTATCTAGCCCCATTACTGCATCGGCAATGACAATGGTTCGTACAGCTGCCCAAAAACCACTTTTTGCATCAATTTCATGGTCAGCAGAATCAGTCATTAGTTTAAAAGCAATATAGAAAAGAGCGATTCCACCACCAAGTAATAGCCCCGGAATTTTTAATAAGTGAACAACACCGACTGTTGCGATTACACGAATTAAAATGGCCCCAGCGGTTCCCATTAAAATTACTTTTTTTTGCATACTTTTGTCAACGTTGCGAGCTGCAAGTCCGATCACGATTGCATTGTCACCAGCAAGCACTAAGTCGATTAATAAAATTGCTACTAGGGAACTCCAAAACTCAGGGGTAAAAAATAGTGATAAATCCATAATAAAAAAATCATTCCTTTCATTTTTGAGAGGTCTTTTATTTCCCGAGGGATATTTTTAGGCAAAATAAAAGACCTCTGTCCGTCATATGATGGACAAAGGTCTGGCGCAACAGCGTTTATTTGTTGGAATAAGACCGAGAGAAAACTCTCCGTAAATGACGATCTTATCCTAAGCTACTCCCCTTTGTATAGTAAAATACTAGTTGGTTTTGGTTTGTTTGTCAATGGATAAGACTTATGTATACAGTATTCATAAGAACTTACTCCTCCAGTATAAGTGATAGTTCTTCCCACTCATCCATTACTTGAGATAGTTTATTTTGCAAGGTTTCGTATTCAATAGCTAATTGTGGGGCTTCTGGACGTTCCCAAAAATTGGTGGCTTTAAATTGAATATCGTAGACCATTTTTTCGTGTTCTAATTCAGTAATCTTATTTTCCAGTTCTCGAAGCCGTTGAGCTGATTTGCGACGATCCACATTTGAAATTGCTTTTTGTTTTGGAATCGAAATTGAGCTTAATTCGGGCTTGCTAGATTCTTTTGATTGCTCTCGGAGTGGTGGTGGGATCGGACGTTTTTTGAATGCTTCGTAGTCCGAGTAATTGCCACTGAACTGAATTAAATTTCCATCTTCTAAAATCCAAAGATGGTCGGCAATTTGATCAATAAAATAACGATCATGGGAGATTACTAAAAAAGTCCCCGAATAGCTACTCAGCCCTTTTTCGATTGTTTCTTGTGAAGCAATATCCAAATGATTCGTTGGCTCATCTAAAACAAGGAAATTAGAGCCACTCAGTAGGAGTTTTAAGAGAGAGAGGCGAGCTCTTTCGCCTCCACTCAAAGAAGAAACTACTTTAAACACATCATCTCCAGGAAATAAGAAGCGGCCTAGCAATTTTCGAGCTCGATTTTCGGTCATCCCTGAGTCATTCAACAACTCATCAAGAACTGTGCCGTTAGGATTTAAACCTTCTTGATGTTGAGAAAAATAGCCAATGTGGGTATTTTTTCCAAAGCGAGTTGTTCCGCCAAGAGGTTCGATGGTTCCTAAAATACTTTTTACTAAGGTAGTTTTTCCAGTCCCATTTGGCCCCATCAGAGCAATCCCTTGACCTCGCCTTACTACAAGAGAAATGGGTGTGAGTAGAGGCGAATGAGTGGGGTAGCCTACCGAAAAATCTTCCAGAGTCAGCATTGGGTCATTCCCAGGAACTTTCGGTGCAAAAATAATTTCGCCCAGTTGAGCTTCAATTTCAGGGGGGCTTAATTTTTCTAGTCGACTTAAGATAGATTGGCGACCGCGAGCTTGCTTAGACTTAATTCCTGCTCGATATTTGTCAATAAAAGACTCGGTTTTTGCGATTTGAAATTGCTGTTTTTCATAGGCTCGCATCTGACTTTCTTGTTCATTTTCTAATATTTTCAAATAATGACTGTACCCAGCTGGATACAATTTGGCTTTGCCATTTAAAAAAGCAAAAGTAGATGTGGTTACTCGATCAAGGAAAGATCGGTCATGAGAAATTACAAGAATGGCGCCAGAAAAAGATAAGAGAAATTCTTCAAGCCATTCGAGCATAGTAATATCTAAATGATTTGTTGGCTCATCAAGAAAGAGTAAGTCGGGCTCCGAGAGAAGAAGGCGAGCTAGCGCAAGGCGGGTTTTTTCACCTCCACTGAGAAGAGCAGCAGTTTGCTCCCAACTTTCGGGTCCAAAACCTAGGCCTTGGCTAATCTTTTGCATTCGATATTCTTGCTCATATCCTCCTAAGTGTTCATAGCGGTGCTCAACTTTTCCATAATCATTCATTAAGCTAGCTTGTTCACTTGGAGTGGCTTGTCCCATTTTGAGCTCTAGTTCGGATTTTTTTAGCTCTAACTTTTTACATTCTTCAAAAGCTTCTTCTAAAATTTGTTGAATTGTGGCAGTAGGAGACCAATTTTGAAATTGTTCTAGATAGCCAATTCGGATACCCGAACCATGGGCAAGTTGGCCTTGATCAGATTCTAAAAGGCCACAGAAAATTCGGAAGAAAGTCGTTTTTCCAGCTCCGTTTGGGCCAACAATCCCAATACGATCGCCTTGGCGGACTTCTAAATTAATGTTTGAGAAAACTTGGCTAGCCCCATAAGATTTTCCGATTTGAATTGCTTGGCTAAATAGCATTTGTAGACTCCTTTCAAAAAGAAAAGCTGCTTAAGGCAGCTCTTATATTTTCTATAAGTAAGAGAGAATTTTTCTTGAGATTCTCTCTTCATAATTATCAGTAAGGTCAATCGTATCCTTTGCATAGGCCGATACGATTTTGTGATCCCCAATGCAAATGGCTTCTTTGGCTTTTTCTAACATCGGAATGTCGTTGAGGTCGTTTCCAAAAATAATTGCCTCCTGATCTTGAATTCCAAATGCTTTTAGCCCTTCCCATTTTGTGATTCCTAAAGGATTGATATCAATGGCTTCTTCGCCGTTGTGGCAGACAATCGAGGCAGGAAAGGCCGAGATGAGAGGAAGTAGTTTAGAGAAATTTTCTTTAGGAAAAAGAAGTATTTTGGCAATTTGACCAAGTTGGGTAATTGATAGATTGGTAGCCACTTTTAAAGGGTCTACGTGAGGGAATAAGTAATGACTTTTAGGTAAAGTTGAACTGTAATTCCAGTCACTATCAGCAACATAATCTGCAGGTGTATTTTGTAGAATTTCAAGTAAATTGGGTAAGATATCAGGTGGGAGAGAAGCAGTAATTTGGATATCTTCTCCTTGTTTTTTTATAAGAGAACCGTTGCTGCCAACCATAGAGTGGTGGTGAAGAATTTCGGGTAAGACAGGGAACATATCACGGATCGGTCTCGCAGATGCAAAATAAATCTGATGTCCTTTTTCTTCTAATCTTTGAATAGCTTGGGTGATTGGATCAGAAATCATTTTGCAATCGAAGCAAAGTGTCCCATCCAAATCAAAAACAAATTTCATAATATCTCCTTAGTTTTGATTGTTTGATTTTTTCTTTTTTTTAGGGGCAGAAAATTCGGGAGTGATTTCATCAGAAATACTCCAAGGTCCAAAAGGGAGTTTGTTTTCTTTGTAACCAACCCAAAGAAAACAGCTCAATGCAATCATAAAAAAGAAAAGCGAAGAGAGCTGGGCTGATTTTAAACCAATAGTTAAATCTACATAATCGCCTCGTAAGAATTCGAGGAAAAATCGTAATAAAGAATAAAGCATTACATACAGGGCAAAGACTTGGCCTTTTGCATGATTTAATGTACGCATTCCTAATAGTAAAACGAAAATAACAATATCTAACTGGCTTTCCCAAATTTCTGCTGGCCATAAAGGTTGATCTCCGTAAACTCGACGAGCAAGAGAATCGGCTTTGTAGAGAATTCCAAAATCACCACCAGTAGGATGGCCGAAAGCATCACCATTCATAACATTTGCCATCCGACCAATTGCTTGACCAATAATAAGTGCAGGAGCAGCAACAATATCTGCGAAAGCCCAAGTGTCGATATGATGTCTCTTTGTATACCAATAGCCAACTAGAATTCCAGCTACAACACCACCTTGAATTGCCATTCCGCCTTGCCAAACGAAAGGGATTTCGAGAAGATGATCTTTATAATAATGCCAATCGAAAAAGAATACATCCCAGAGCCTAGCTCCAATAATTCCTGCAAAGCCGCAGTAAAGACCGAAGTCGAGGATATGGTGGTGCCAGCGACCATCTTGGCGAGCAAAGAAATAGGCCACTAAAATTGCTAATAAAATTGCACTCATTAAAATCAATCCGTAAGCACGAATTGGAAAATTACCAATAAAAAATAAGTAGGGATGCATGAAATAACCTCCTCTATAAATTACAAATACTTCTAAATTATACCACGACCAGTCCAGAGCGGCTAACATCTACTGAGGCAATGTAAGGAATGTTGCTGAGAGAAAATGAATTGAATATTTGACGGCTTATCAAGATATCTTTAAAATAAAGAAGTATAACGTGAAGTGAGGTATAAAATGAGTATGGTAAAATGGATTAAGTGTTTAGCTGGATTGTTAATCGCGCTCAACCTGTTTGCTTCATCCTCTTCTGCAGCCAAAGGTATCATGAGAGGAGAAGAATTGACTACTTTTAATGCCACTACTTTGGAAGGGGAAATTTTCCAATTGGGTCACCAGGGATATCCAATGGTTATTAATTTCTGGGCAACTTGGTGTCCTCCGTGCCGAATTGAAATGCCAGAGCTACAAAAATTTGGTGAGAGAAACCGAGATGTAGAACTCTATCTCATATCGATTCAAGAGAGCTCAACTCAGATTAAGGAATTTTTAAGCCAAGAAGGATTGAGTTTAAATCCTGTGATTGATTCGACTGGAGAAGCGGCTCGATTTTACCGAATTGGTGCTGTTCCAACGACGATCGTAGTTAATGCTCAAGGAATTATTATTTACAGGAAGACTGGACCGGTTACAGCAGATGAATTAGAAAGGGTACTCGCCAGATAGGGTACTGGATCATTGGAGAGATAATAGAGGAGAGAATAATTTGAGAAGTGTAAATTTTAGTAAAACGAATCTAATTGCTATAATAGGACTATTTCTGATCTTGTTGGTAGGAATAGGATGTTCATCAGAGAAAGAGGTCGTAAAAAAAGCTGAACCGCCAGCTACTGCTGGTGTGATGAAAGGAAATCAACTGATTCCTTTCGAAGTAATTGATTTGGCAGGAAAACCTTTTAAAGTCGAATCTAAGGGAAAGCCGATGGTGATTAATTTTTGGGCTACCTGGTGTCCTCCGTGTGTAGAAGAAATGCCAGAATTACAGAAGTTTTCTGAGAAAAATCCCCAGGTAGATTTGCGATTGGTTTCGATCCAGGAAGATTCGGAGACTGTAGCAGATTTTCTAAAAGAACAAAACCTCAAACTAAAGCCAACTCTTGATTCTAGTGGAAAAATTGCTCAACAATATCGGATTAGCGCAATTCCTACAACATTAGTTGTTAATGCCCAAGGTGTTATTATTTATCGGAAGACTGGGCCGGTTACAGCCTCTGAGCTTGAAAAGGTGCTAAAGTAAATGGAAATGGGATCAATTGGTCTAATTTCTGCTTTTGTTGGTGGTCTGTTTTCCTTCTTTTCTCCTTGTACCTTGCCTTTGCTGCCTAGCTTAATTACTTTTTTTGAAAATGAACCAAATGAAAAGCAAGGAAAAATGAACAAAGGAAAGTTAGTCGCTTTTTGGCTAGGCTTTACTTTTGTATTTATTGCAATGGGTAGTATTGCTTCGGCCGTTGGTGAAATTTTTTATACTTACAAAGAGTGGGTTGTTAAAGTGAGTGGTATATTTGTTGTGTTCATGGGACTTTTTATGCTCGGAATGGGGTCGAAAAGCCGCTTGCAACAAGAATATCGTCCTTTACTGAGTGGGCATTTTAGTGGAATTGGCGGAGCTTTTCTTTTTGGAATTGCTTTTACAGCTGGTTGGACCCCCTGTAGTGGTCCGATTCTTGCCTCAATCTTACTGGTAGCAGGAGATGTAGGGGACTCAGTGACAGGAATGATGTTGTTGGCTGCTTATGCGATTGGATTTGGGCTACCTTTCGGTTTGTTAACCCTATTTTTCGATCAACTATTTCATCGAGTAAGAGGGATTTTTCCTTATTTACCACAGATTCAAAGAATCTCAGGCATTTTACTTATTGGACTAGGGATTGCGATTTACATGGATAAATTAGGGGCTTGGATTTTAAAGATGGCTTATTAAAAAAATGCTGGAAGGTCAAAATTGACCTTCCAGCATTTTTGAAATGTTCACTATTTTAAAATCTGTAGCATCACAAGATAAAAGTTTGCAAGGGAGCCCTTCGGGAGTTCTTGTAGGAGCAATTTCATTGATTGTTTCTCCATGTAGATGTCCATATAAACAAAGTTCAATTGGATAGCGGGCTAGAAGTCGACTGATATCGGTTGGAAATTCATTTTTCCATACAGGAGGGAAGTGAAGGAATAAAATTCGCCGTTTGGCTGGTAAAGCTTGTAGTTCCTTTAAGGCCATTTCAATACGTAAAAGCTCTCGAGCTAAAATCGGAATATCTTCTTCAAAAAAGTGGGGATCACCAGGGATTTTCCAACCTCGGGTGCCTCCGATTCCAGTTCCGTCGGGCAATAAAAGTGCTCCTGCTTGAAGAAAAATAAGACGATTATCATAGATTTTTTTCATTTTGGCTTGAGTTTGCCACCAATAATCATGATTGCCACGGATTAATATTTTTTTACCGGGTAAATCTGCCAGTTCATCTAAATCAACTTGAGCATCTTCCATTTTTAAGGCCCAACTTGTGTCGCCACCAATAAGAACGATATCTTCGGAAGATACTTGGTCAAGCCAAGAAGAGCGGACTTTATCTCTGTGGTTTTTCCACATTGGATTAAATATTTCCATCGGTTTGACTGGCGGAATGCCCGAGTAATGAAGATCAGAAATTGCAAAAATTTGCATGGCATTGCCTCCATTCGTATATTTAGCGAAAAGCATTCGCTTTTATAGTATACTCGAAATATTGAAAGGGAAAAAGGAGGAAATCTTATGACAAATGAAACTAAAGAGAAAATTTCCCAATTGGCAGAAATTTTGAAAAAAGCCAGCTATCCAATCGCCTTCACCGGAGCTGGGATTTCGACAGAGAGTGGAATTCCAGATTTTCGATCTGTTGGAACTGGTCTTTGGACAAAAGTTGACCCAGAGCAAATTTCGACTCGGGCATTAAAAAGAGACCCGGTTCAATTCTATAAGGATTATCAAAATTTTGTAGCCCCTTTAGAAAAGCGTATTCCGAATCCAGGTCATATCGCATTGGCCCGGCTATCTGAATTAGGCTATTGTAATGTGGTGGTGACTCAGAATGTAGACGGATTACATCAGCTTGCTGGTTCGCCACGAGTGTTAGAGGTCCATGGTCATGTAAGAACAAGCCGATGTAATCAGTGTGGTAAAGAATATTCTCATGAAGCGATGATGGAACCAATCAAACAGGGGAAATTACCCCAATCTCCCTGCTGTGACGCACTACTTCGTACCAATGTTGTTCTTTTTGGCGACCCGATGGCTGATGATTTTAGCACTTCTTGGACCGAATCAGCTAAAGCTGACTTTTGTCTTACTTTAGGGTCCAGTTTATCGGTTTATCCGGCAGCGGAAGTTCCTTTTCGAGCTGGTCGTTTTGCAATAGTGAATCGTGATTTAACTGGTAGAGAAGGACAGGCGATTGTTTCAATACAAGGAGAAATCGGCGAAATTATGAAAGAATTAGTCCGAGAATTGGGAAAATAACAAATCAACTTGGCCGAGTCGTTGACGAGCTAGAGGATTTATTCGTATAATGGATAGATAAGTAGAATTTAGTAAAACAACTATAAGGGAGATGTTCTTGCAAAATGATCGAAGAAAAATATTTACCCCAAGAAATAGAGGGGAAATGGCAAAAAGTATGGGAAGAAAATAATACTTTTGAGGCAGATTTAGATCGTAGCCGCCCTGAGTACTATGTGCTAGAGATGTTCCCTTATCCATCAGGTAATATACATATGGGTCATGTTCGTAATTATTCAATTGGGGATGTGGTAGCCCGATTTAAAAGCATGCAAGGATTTAATGTTCTTCATCCAATGGGCTGGGATGCTTTTGGTTTACCTGCCGAAAATGCAGCAATCCAAAATAAAATCCATCCAGCTACTTGGACTCGCCAAAATATAAGTCATATGAAAGAGCAAATCAAAGCACTTGGAATCAGCTATGACTGGAATCGCGAAATCGCAACTTGTGATCCAGAATATTATAAATGGACCCAGTGGCTTTTTTTATTGATGCATAAAAAAGGACTAGCTTATCGCAAAAACGCAGGAGTCAACTGGTGCGATGATTGTGGCACTGTACTGGCAAATGAGCAAGTAATTGACGGAAAATGCTGGCGTTGTGATCATGAGGTATATAAAAAAGATTTAGAGCAATGGTTTCTAAAAATTACTGATTATGCAGATCGATTATTAGAAGATTTAGATTCTCTTGAAGGTTGGCCAGAGCGGGTTCGCACCATGCAAGAAAATTGGATTGGACGCAGTGAAGGAACAGAGCTTTCTTTCGAGATGGCCGATGGAGAAAAAATCCCGGTCTATACAACTCGGCCAGATACTCTTTTTGGCGTGACTTATATAGTACTCGCACCAGAGCATCCTTTAGTAGCGAAAATTTCTGCAACTAGTTCTGAGAAAAGCCAAATTGAAGCTTTTGTGGAAAAAATTCGAGAGCAAAGTGAAGTAGAGCGTGTAGGGCCAGATGTGGAAAAAGAAGGCATTCTAACAGGTGCATTTGGGATTCATCCATTAACAGGTGAAGAAATCCCTATTTTGATTGCTAATTATGTACTCTATGATTATGGAACTGGTGCAGTAATGGGTGTTCCGGCTCATGATGAAAGAGATTTTGCTTTTGCAACCAAATATAACTTACCCATTAAGATGGTCATTCAAAATGAAGAAGGTAGCTTGATTGAGCCTTTAACAGAAGCATATACAGATGATGGTATCTTAGTGAATTCTGGCGAATTTGATGGCAAAACCACCGAAAGTGGTAAAAATGCGATCACCGATAAACTTGAGTCTATGGAACGAGGAAATCGCCGAGTTAATTATCGACTCCGAGATTGGTTGATTAGTCGTCAGCGTTATTGGGGTGCCCCAATTCCAATGATCTACTGTGAGAAATGTGGCATTGTGCCAGTTCCAGAAGAGGATTTGCCTGTTATGCTCCCCGAAGATGTGGTGCTGAGTGGCAACACATCACCATTAAAAGAAACTCGTTCTTTTATCGAAACCACTTGTCCTGAATGTGATGGCTATGCAGAGCGCGAAACCGATACAATGGATACCTTTATGTGTTCTTCTTGGTATTATTTACGTTTTGCAGACTCACAAAACGAAAAAGATGCTTTCGGCCAAGATAAAGCAAATTACTGGATGCCCGTTGATCAATACATTGGTGGAATTGAACATGCAATTTTACATCTTTTATATTCTCGTTTCTTTATGAAAGTACTTAAAGATAGCCATTTGGTTGCGGTAAACGAACCCTTTAAAAATCTCCTTACCCAAGGAATGGTTATTAAAGATGGGACTAAGATGTCGAAATCCAAAGGAAATGTAGTGTCTCCTGATGAAATCGTTGAAAAGTATGGCGCAGACACCGCTCGGCTCTTTATTCTATTTGCTTCTCCGCCAGAAAGAGATTTGGACTGGAGTGATGCAGGAGTAGAGGGAGCCAGCCGATTCTTACAACGGTATTGGCGGATTTTACGTCAGTACTTCTTGGCCGCAGGCAATAACACCATTATTGGTGAATGGACCGAAACAGAGAAACTTCTTCGTCGTCAACTCCATACAACCATCCAAAAGGTCACCGCCGATGTGGGTGGGCGTTTTAACTTTAATACAGCTATTAGCTCGGTAATGG
>JAGOHU010000195.1 GCA_017995975.1 Negativicutes bacterium | reverse complement strand
AAAAGACAATCATTGCATAAAAGGTGATTTCCAATATATCTTGGCCCCGCACATAGGCAAAAAATCCTTTACGCACATAGAGAGTGTCGACAAGCAAGGTCAGTCCGATGAGAGGCCCGCTGTAGCGGAGCAAGGAAAATAGTTGATCCAATCTGGGGGGGACTTGAAGTTTTTTTTGATAAATTTTGCTTCCTAATTTCCCAAGCCATTCTTGTAAGGTTCCAAAGCCACACATCCAGCCACAATAGATGCTTCCCATTAATAAGGTTACTCCAATGATTATTTGATGTTCGTAAGGGAGCTTGAGCCAAGTGAGAGAAAAGATGAGGACCGAAAAGTAGAAAATTTGACTAGCAAGACGAAAGTATTGAATTTTTTTCATGAAACGCTCTCCTTATATTTGATTTTTTTATAATACCGTGAAATTGTTACAAAAGTATGACTGAGTGAATCTTGCTAAAGAAAAATTCTAATATGAGCTGTGATCTATAATTGGACCAGCTACAAGGTAGGGAAAGAAAAAAGAAAACTCAGTCATAGAAAAGTCATAATTTTGGTGTATGATAGAAAAGTAAAAAAATATTGCATTTGATGAAATTCACACAGAGGAGCGCTTTTATGCAAGAGAGAAAACAATGGGAGCAGGAGAAACTGCGAAAGCTAGGTATTGTCATCGGGATTGCGATTTTGTTGATCGGTGGCTATTTTGGATACAATTATTGGAAAAATTCAACAGCCAAGCCGGCAGGACAAGGTTCTTCAGCAGTGGTGGCTGATGTGATGACCGTGGAAAAGAAGCCGATGCAAAGGCGGATTGTTTTGAGCGGCCAGACTGTTCCGAAAAGTCAGGTAGATATTGCGGCCAAATATCAGGGTCGTATTTCAGAAGTTCGAGTGGAGTTGGGTGATAAGGTATCTGCCGGGCAGGTGCTTGTTGTTCAAGATACGACGGAAGCAGCAATGACTGTAGGGCAAAATGCAGCTACTTATCGTCAAGCTAGTGCGGATGCTCAAGTGACAGGGATTACCTATGATGCGAATTTTCAAAAAGCAAAGCTAGCCTATGAGAATGCTCAGGCTACTTATAACCGCTACCAACAGCTTTATTCGATGGGCGCCATATCAAAACAAGACTTAGAAATAAAAGCACTAGAGCTAGCTTCGGCCAAATCGACCTATGATATTCTAATGAATCAAAACAATGGTGCGACTCCAGCTTCTGTAGAATCTGCGAGAGCTCAGGCTGAAAAAGCTTCTTACAGTATGCAATATTCGCAGGCTCAATTAGACAATTTACTTCTTCGAACCCCTCGGAGTGGTGAGATCGGATTTAAGCAAGCTGAGATCGGCAATATTGCTCAAGCTGGGCAAAAGCTACTATCAGTTATTGATATGAGTGAAGTTTATGTGGACTATACGATTTCTGAGCGAGATTTAGCTGCTTTTATGGTAGGTCAGATGATCGAAGTGAATGTAGACTCTCTCGGAAAAGCTTATACAGGAAAAGTAACTTATATTAGTCCAGCTAGTGATATCAATCAACAATTCACAATTCGGATCCAATTAAATTCGCCAGATGATAAATTGAAAGCTGGAATGTTTGTCCGCTCGGTTGTCGAAGCGGAAGTGAAAGCCGATGTGATCGCGGTTCCGAAAGAAGCCATTATGAACCGAAATGGAAAAACATATCTTTTTGTGGTAAATGAGAAGCAAGAAGTAAAAGAGCAAGAAGTGGTCTTAGGTGCTACCGGTGATACGGTGGTTGAGATTCTAAAAGGAATTGAAGTGGGCAATAAAATTGCCATCACGAATATTTCTCGGCTCCGAGATGGAATTAAACTTGCTCCCAAATCAGGGGGTAACCTTAATGAATCCGGCACTGCTCCGGCAAAGAATTAGGGGCGTGAAAAGATGAATATTACCAAATTTTCGATTCAGCGCCCAGTTGGTATCTCTATGATTGTTATGCTTTTCGTTGTGCTCGGGATATTTAGTTTTTATCGAATTGGAGTTGAGCTTCTACCAGCAGTAAATACGCCTTATGTGACTGTTAGTGTTCGCTATCCTGGTGCTAGTGCAGAGCAAGTGGAGCAAGATGTGACGAAACCCTTGGAAGATGCTCTATCCTCAGTTGCTAATGTGAAAAAAATTAGTTCTTTCACCCGCCAAGAATCCACGACCTTGGTTTTAGAATTCCAATTTTGGGCTAATGCAGACTATGCTTCCATTGAAGCTACAAAATTTGTCAATGCAGCTCGGTCCAAATTACCAGATGATGTAGATGAACCTACGGTTATTAAGCGAGATATAAACGCTTCTTCTATTATGGAAATTTCAATCATTACAGATCGCCCATTAGGTGAGTTAAACAGTTTGGTTGAAAATGTGCTAGCTGAAAGAATTCAACGAGCCGCAGGAGTTTCTGATGTGGAGATCACTGGCGGTAGAAGGCGAGAAATTGCAGTTGAATTGGACAAAGACAAACTTTTTGCCAATAACATTTCTTTAAGTCAAGTGATTAGCCAGATTCGATCAGAAAATAAATTGTTGCCCGCCGGATCTGTTTATACCGACAAAACAGAGGCAAATGTGCGGCTTCTAGCTCAATATACTTCGCTGGATGATTTAAATCAAATTATGATTCCTACTGGGCAAGGTGGTAGTATCACCTTGAATAGTTTAGGTACTATCGAGGCTCGAGATTCAAAAGTGAATCGCTATGCTCGTACCAATGGTCAAGCTGTAGTTTCGATGACAATCTATAAAAATAGTGATGCCAATATTGTAAAAACTGCTGAAGAAGTTCGTATACAAATTGATGCATTAAAAAAAGATTATCCAGATTTACAATTTGTGGTTATTACCGATTCTTCCGAATATGTACAGCAGTCACTAGACAATACCTTGATGGCTCTAATCGAAGGATTGATTACTACTGGACTAGCCCTATATTTATTCTTGCGAGGTTGGCGATCTACTGTGGCAGTTATTATTGCGATTCCAACTTCCTTGATCGCAACTTTTTTTGTGATGTATATGATGGGCTTTACTTTCAATATGATGTCTTTGATGGGGATGGCCCTTTGCATTGGAATTTTGGTGGATGATTCCATTGTAGTACTAGAAAATATCCACCGCCATCTGATGATGGGGAAAGATGCGGCTACTGCTGCCGAAGATGGACGAAATGAAATCGGCATGGCAGCCATTTCTATTACTCTATGTGATGTTGTTGTTTTCTTACCTATTGCTTTCATGAGTGGTATGGCAGGTCAATTCTTTCGTCAATTTGGCTTAACTATTGTAGTTGCAGCTTTATTCTCTCTCTTTATCTCATTCA
>JAGOHU010000194.1 GCA_017995975.1 Negativicutes bacterium | reverse complement strand
GATATCGCTCTTGTAGGGGATCGAGAAGATGTACATGAGGTCTGCTTAGAGATCGGTGTAGGGGCGATTATTCTCACGAGCTCTAGTGAAATTCGAGAGGATATTTTAAAAGAAGCCCAAGGGAAAGGGATTGTGATTTTACGATCGTCTTATGATACTTATACTTCGGCTCGTTTGATGAACCAAAGTATTCCGGTTTGCTCGGTAATGCATCGAGAGCCGGTCACTTTTTCGCCAGAGGATTTACTGGAAGAGGTAAAGAAGAAGATATCTCAAACTGAATTTCGCAATTACCCAGTAACGGAAAAAGGTAAATTAATTGGAATGATCAATCGGGGTAGCTTAATTTTAAATGAACCACAACAAGTGATTTTAGTAGACCATAATGAGCGTAGCCAAGCGGTAGAAGGAATTGAATATACGAGAATCATGGAAATCATTGATCATCATCGTTTGGGGGGACTTCAAACCAATGAACCGATTTTTATCCGTCAGGAGCCAGTAGGCTGTACTGCTACAATTGTAGCAAGTATGTATTGGCATCGGGATGTAGAAATTCCTACAAAAATTGCAGGCCTTCTTGTATCGGCGATTTTATCCGATACGGTGCTTTTTAAATCGCCTACTTGTACCGAAAAAGATAAAGAAGCGGCGCACAAATTGGCCGAAATTGCAGGAGTTGATTTGCAAAGTCACGGAATGGCCCTTTTAAAAGCTGGTTCAAGCTTGAAAAATTTAAGTCCTGATAAGATTATTCATCAAGACTTAAAGGAATTTGAGATTGGCAGTTATCGGGTTTCGGTAAGTCAGGTATTTGTGATGGACTCCAATGAATTGCCTGAGCTCAAAGAGCTACTCCAAAAAGAATTGGACATCATACGTAGTAAAGAAGAATACGACCTATCACTGCTGATGGTGACAAATATTTTAGAAGAATCTACGGATTTACTAGTGACTGGAAATATACCCAATTTGATCGAAAAAGCTTTTGATCTGACCGAAAAGGATGGGGTATATCATTTGCCTGGTGTCTTGTCTCGAAAAAAACAAATGATTCCACCACTGGGGATCGCAGTTCAGGAATTAGGATAAATTAAGGAGCTTATAAATGAAAATTGACTTACAAGAACTGAATCCAGAGCAACGCTATGCGGTAGAGAATACAGAAGGGCCTATGCTGGTTCTTGCAGGTGCAGGATCGGGGAAAACCAAAGTTTTGACCTATCGAATCGCTTATTTGATGGAACAAGGGGTACCACCTTGGGAAATTCTGGCGATTACTTTTACCAATAAAGCAGCTGCTGAGATGCGAGAGCGGGTAGAGACGATCGTGGGAGGACAAGCTCGGGCTGTCTGGTTGAGCACATTTCATTCTTTTTGTGTGCGTTTTTTACGGCGAGAGATTGAAAATTTGAATGGGAAATATAATCAGCACTTTGTAATTTATGATAGTGGTGAGACTTTGGCTTTGATTCGCCAGTGTGTAAAAGAGCTAAATCTGGACGATAAGATGTTTAGTCCTTACGGAGTACAGAGTCAGATTTCAACTGCCAAGAATCAGTCGATGGGGCCAGCTCAATTTGCAAAAACCGCAGGAAATTTTTATGAAGAAAAGATGGCTGCGTTGTATGCTATTTATCAAAAGCGTTTGGAATCGAATAATGCACTAGACTTTGATGATCTATTGCGCTTTACAGTTGAATTATTAGAGAAGAACGAAGAAGCTCGTACTCGATGGCAAAAGCAGTTTCAATATGTATTGGTAGATGAGTATCAGGATACAAACCATGTGCAGTATCGAATGACTCGTATTTTAGCGGCCAATCATACAAACCTTTTTGTGGTGGGCGATATTGACCAGAGTATCTATGGCTGGCGTGGGGCGGACATTAAAAATATCTTAGACTTCGAAAAAGACTATCCAAAAGCTCAAGTGCTCAAGCTCGAAGAAAATTATCGATCCACCCAGATTATTTTGGCTGCTGCAAATGCAGTTATTTCTAATAATCGAAATCGGCGAGAAAAGAATCTGTGGACTCGTCAGGTCGGTGGAGAAGCGATTCGCTTTTTCTTAGGAGCTGATGAGAGAGAAGAAAGTCATTTTATCTGTGATATGGTTAAGCGCTATGAATCAACCAAGAAAGCAACTTATGGTGAGATGGCTGTATTGTACCGAACCAATGCTCAGTCTCGAGTCATTGAAGAAGCGTTCATGAAAAGTGGAATTCCTTATACGATTGTTGGAGCCATACGATTCTACGAGCGGAAAGAGATTAAAGACCTGCTGTCTTATTTGAAGGTGGTATTTAATCCGCTAGACTCTTTTAGCTTTCAACGGATTATTAATGTCCCAAGGCGAGGCATTGGCGATGTATCATTGCAAAAAATTCAAGGCTCTGCCAATGATCATGGCTATTCGCTTTTAGAAATGTGTACTGCTCCAGATGAGATCGAGGGACTTACCCCAAAGATTCGCAAATCGATAGAGGAACTATCTACGAAGTTTATTACTTGGAATGGGTTGATTCCTCAAATGCCAGTAGCTGATTTGATTTTAAAAGTAATGGAAGAATCAGGCTATCTGGAAGAGCTGGAAGCAGAGGGAACTGTGGAGGCGGAAGCGCGAATTGAAAACTTACGAGAGTTTATCAGTGTGGCCAAAGAATTCTCTAGTTCCGAAGAAGAGCAAACACTAGAAAACTTTCTGACTCATGTTGCTTTGATTTCCGATATTGATCAAAGTGAATTTGGCAATGAAAAAGTGACTCTAATGACTTTGCACTCGGCCAAAGGATTGGAGTTCCCAATTGTCTTTTTAGCTGGGATGGAGGAAGGGATTTTTCCCCACTCTCGTACTTTGATGAATGAAGAAGAGATTGAAGAAGAACGCCGAATTGCTTATGTGGGGATTACTCGGGCGAAGAAAGAACTTTATTTAACCGCTTCACGACAACGAATGATCTTTGGCAATATCGTTTCTTATCCGCCATCAAGATTCCTAGCAGAGATTCCAGTGAATTTGATGGAAGCAGTTCAGTTAGCTCGTCCAGTAAATTCAACTTATTCGGCTTCTGGTTCTCGTTTTACTCCGAGACAGACAGTTAAGCCTCACCCGCCGGGTACGACGGAAGAATGGAAAGTTGGAGATCAAGTGTCTCACAGCAAGTGGGGGACTGGGACCGTTGTTTCTGCGAAAGGCGAGGGGGAGACTCTGGAGCTTTCGGTTGCTTTTTCGGGACAAGGTATTAAAAGATTGATGGCGGCTTATGCTCCGCTGAAAAGACCATAATCAGGGGGAACGAGATGAGTAGCGTAAAAGATCAAGAACGAATAGAGGAACTCTCTAAAAAATT
>JAGOHU010000193.1 GCA_017995975.1 Negativicutes bacterium | reverse complement strand
TGGACTACTTTTGGCAGTTGGGATCGCGTCCATGTGGTTGTTTCAGTTATTAGTAAATGTAGGGATGACTATGGGAATTATGCCAGTTACTGGTTTGCCTTTGCCCTTTGTAAGCTATGGGCTTAGCTCATTAATGACAAATATTTTGTCGGTAGCCATTTTATTAAATATACATGTTAGAAGAAAAAAAATAAGTTTTTAGGTGGATGTATGAAAAAAGAATTAAAAAAAATATTAACTAAAGTAAATAAACCTTCTCGATACGTGGGAGGGGAGTGGAATCAAAAAGTAAAGGACTTTGACTCCACTTTGGTTCGTTATTGCTTGGCATTTCCTGATGTATATGAAGTGGGAATGTCTCATCTGGGCTTGAAGATTATCTATCATGAATTGAACAAACGCTCTGATTCGCTCGCCGAGAGAGTCTACACTCCTTGGCCTGATATGGAGAAAGCGATGAGGTTCAATCAAATTCCGTTATATGGTTTGGAGTCTTTTACACCCCTAAAAGAGTACGATATTATTGGATTTGCTTTACTTTATGAGATGAATGCATCGAATGTTCTTACAATGCTTGACTTGGCAGGAATCCCTCTCTATTCAAAAGACCGGGGGGAAGAAATTCCATTTATTTTGGCAGGTGGCCCTTGTGTTTGTAATATGGAAGCAGTTGCCGATTTTTTTGACTTAGCTATTTTGGGAGAAGGCGAAGAAATCATTCATTTCTTAACTGAAGAATTAGGCAAATGGAAATCCGAGGGGAAACCGGGCGGTAAAAAAGAATTTTTAGAGCGAGCGGCAAAAATTCAAGGAATTTATGTACCAGCATTTTATGAGCCTATTTATGAAGAAGATGGGCGGATAAAGGAAATACAAGTTGTAAATAAAAATGCAACTTATCCTGTTCAAAAGCAAGTAGTAAAAGACTTGGAATCCTTATCGATTTCTCTAGATCCAGTGGTGCCGTTTTTGCTGCCTGTTCATGATCGGATTCATTTGGAAATTTTCCGGGGTTGTACTCGAGGATGTCGTTTTTGTCAAGCTGGAATGATTTATCGTCCTGTTCGAGAACGAAAACCTGAAACTCTGATTGCTGCGGCAAAAGCGATTGCCGAAAGTACTGGTTATGATGAAGCTGCTTTGATGTCCTTGAGCTCAGCCGACTATTCTTGCTTACCTGAGCTTATTGATGCATTGCAAGAAGAATTGAAAGCGAAGAAAGTAAATGTTTCTTTGCCTTCTCTTCGGCTAGATAGTTTTTCCGTAGAACTAGCACAAAAAGTGCAAAAAGTACGCAAAAGTGGACTCACTTTTGCCCCCGAGGCTGGAACTCAAAGACTTCGGGATGTGATTAATAAGGGAGTAACTGAAGAGCATCTGATCACAGCTTTAACAGCTGCTTTTGGTGCAGGTTGGAATCAGGTGAAGCTCTACTTTATGATTGGCTTACCTACTGAGACTGATGAAGATATATTAGGGATCATTGAGACTGCAAATAAAGTGGTTGATTTGTACCGATCAGTTCGGGGAAAAGGTGGAGTCAAAGTCACTGTGAGTGTTTCTTCTTTTGTGCCGAAAGCTCACACTCCTTTCCAGTGGTTTCCACAAGATACAAAGGCAGAATTGGACCGCAAACAAGCATTATTACGTTTTGCACCAAAATCACGAGCAATCTCTCTACAATATCATGATTCGCGGATTAGTCATGTAGAAGCTGTTTTTTCGCGAGGCGATCGAAAACTTTCTAAATTAATTGAATTAGCTTGGAAAAAAGGGGTTCGCTTTGATGGCTGGACTGAGTGGTTTCGTTATGATTTATGGTTAGAATCTATGAAAGAATTGGGAATTGACGATACTTTTTATGCAAATCGTGAACGTGATTTTGGAGAGGTATTGCCTTGGGATCATTTATCCGTTGGAGTTAACAAACAATATTTACTCCGAGAATGGGAATTAGCAAATTCAACACAAATTACTGATGATTGTCGATTGAGCCATTGCGAAGGTTGTGGGGTTTGCCAAAATTTAGATGTAAAAATTATTGATCAAAGGAGAGAAGAAAATGCCAGTAGCTAGAATTCAAATTGAAAAGCAAGGGGCTCTTTCTTACCTTTCACATTTAGATTATGTAGAAGCGCTGCAGCGAGCTCTCCGGCGCAGTGGACTCCCAGCAGCATATAGTTTAGGATTCAATCCTCATATGAAAGTTGCTTTTGGAGCCGCTTTAGCTGTCGGAGTAACGAGTGAAGGTGAATGGGCAGATATTGAGTTGACTCAATGTGTTGATGCAGCCGAATTTACAAATACACTAAATTTATCTCTTCCAATCGGAATGAAAATAAAAGATGCATTAATTTATGAGGAGAAGCCAAAAGCAATTTCAAATATGATTGAATGGGCCTCTTATTTGGCAGAGTGGGATGCCCCAGAAGATCAGATTCCAAAGCTTGAAGAGATTTTAGATCAATTAAAAAAAGAAGAAGAAATTTTGATCGAAGTTGTATCTCCTAAAAAGACTAAAATAATGGATTTAAAAAAAGAACTCTTATATACTAAGTTGATCTATGACGAAGCCCAAGGGATTCAGCTATATTTTGATTTGCGATTAACTCCCCTTGGAAGTTTAAAACCCAATTTTTTCTTAGAGTACTTAGAAAAAAAAGGTTTCTTGACATTTTCAGATGCAAAAATCATTCGAACAGGTCTTTGGCGAGATAGTAAAGAAAATAAGAAAAATCCAATTGAATGAGGGGACGTGATGGGATGAAACGCTTGATTGCAAATGTAATCCCAGAAGAGACTCGTCTTGCTTTAGTAGGAAGTGATGGGGCTCTTTTGGAATTTTCTGTTGAAAGGCCAGAAACTCCTACTTTAGTCGGTAGCGTTTACAAAGGGCGAGTACAAAAAGTTCTTCCTGGAATGCAAGCTGCTTTTATTGATATTGGCCAAGAAAAAAATGCATTTTTATACCTTGGCGATGATATGAAAATGTTTCCGATCAGTGAGGGCCAGGATATCCTTATTCAACTTTCCAAAGAAGGATTTGGAACGAAAGGGCCAAAGGCAACGAGAGAAATTATTTTACCAGGTCGTTATATTGCACTTTCTCCAACAACAAAGCGAGTGGGCTTATCCCGACGAATTGAGAATGAAGGAGAAAGAAGTCGCCTACGGGATATAGGGGAAAAGATTTGTCCCTCTGATATCGGTATTATTATACGGACTGTTGCTGAAGGAGCTACTGAAGAAGAGCTTCAGCGAGACTTAAATGTATTGCTTGAAATTTGGAGACAGCTACTGATTCGTTATGATCGAACTAAAGCACCATCATTGTTATATCGCGATTTGGAATTATCAGTTCGAATGGTTCGAGATTATTT
>JAGOHU010000044.1 GCA_017995975.1 Negativicutes bacterium | reverse complement strand
TCTCATCACCGGAGTACCATACTGATTTGCCAATTTTTCTGCTTGCTGAAAAGTTACTTTTGAAGCATTCACTTATCATTCCGCCCTTCTATCTTAGAATGTATTCATTGTAACAAAATCATCTAAGAATACAATTAATTTTTATTTAAAATTAAAGGGGATTCGAGCAAAAAAACGAATTTCATATTCTATAGAAGCAAATAATTAGAGGGGGTATTTATCATGGAAATCAAAAAAATCCTTGTTATCGGTGCTGGACAAATGGGTTCTGGGATCGCACTTACCTTAGCCCGATATGGTCATGATGTACTGATCCAAGATATTAAAGAAGAATTTGTTGACAAGGGCCTCAAGGGAATTCAAAAAATTTACCTTAAAGATGTTGAAAAGGGGCGAATGACTGAAGAAGCGGCTACTCAAGCTTTCAAACGTGTTTGTGGAGTCACCGAACTCACAAGTGTTACCTGCAATGTCGATTTGGTGATTGAAGCGGCAAGCGAAAATGAAGAAATTAAATTTAATATCTTCCGCAAATTAGATGAGCTTTGCCCAGCTCATACCATTCTTGCATCGAATACTTCTTCGATCCCAATCACTTCCATCGGCGGCGTGACCAAACGACCAGAAAAAGTAGTAGGAATTCACTTCTTCAATCCAGTCCCAGTCATGAAATTAGTCGAAGTCATCAGTGGTCAACTCACCTCAACCGAAACAACTGATCTGGCTGTCGCTTTAGCTGAAAAGCTTGAAAAATCGCCTGTCCGCATTTCTGACTTCCCAGGCTTTGCTGGAAATCGTATCATGGTGCCAATGATCAACGAAGCGGTTTTTGCTCTTATGGAAGGAGTCGCATCGGTTGAAGATATCGATACAGTAGCTAAGTTGGGCTTCAATCATCCAATGGGTCCATTGGCTTTGAGTGATTTAATTGGGAATGATACAATCCTCCACATTATGGATGTACTTCACGAAGGCTTTGGAGACCCCAAATATCGAGCTTGCCCACTTCTTCGCCGAATGGTCCAAGCAGGTCTCTTGGGACGAAAAACTGGCAAAGGATTCTACGATTACAGTAAATAATTCTATCTTATAAAGGAAAAAGCGACTGGCTCGTCCTGAGGACGATCCGGTCGCTTTCTTTTTGAAACCACACCAAAATCAACTTGATTGGAAGACTCGCCAGAGATTCGAATCACCTTTGGATTTTCCGTCACAATCATATAACCGGAGGCCAAACTTTTCTTATCCAGCTTTAGCATATACCCACCCTTAGGCTGACCTGAAATAATAATATGATATCGCCCATAAGTATCAGTAGTGACCACTTCGCCTTGGGATGTCATGATTTTGGCACCTGGGACACCAATTTCACCTTCATCGTATTGACCATTTTCATTCAAATCCACATAAACTCGCCCAGAAACAATCACTGCTTCCTCTTGAATTCCTGCGAAAACTGACGGCTGATTTATCCCTACCAGCAGTCCAATCAATAAAATTCCTTGGCCGATTAATTTTTTCATTCTCCATCACCCCACTAAATATTTTTCGATTCATTAGGGAGTTTTGCTTTGTGTAGCGTCATAGTGCCAAATTCGTCGAATCATTTTTTCTTCTGGAGTTTCAGTTTTCAGTCTTTCCCAGCCACCTTTGCCCGAACCAGTCACTGTACCATCAGGGCCAGTGTAGCGTGATTGAGCCATCCGAAAACGAACTGCATTCGTTTTTCGATCCAACTGAACTTCATATTGCTGCTCTAAGAAAGATTCAGCCTCGAGAGTTTCGTAGCGCAGCCAAAAGAGGGTTCGATAAGGCTTTTCTTCGATTCCATCACCTAGACTGCTTTCAAAAGTAGTCTTATCCAGATAAACGGTCTTCTCTCCCTCTTGATACAAAGGAGTCCACTCGTTTCCATAGCTTAAGGACGCCATTCCCAACCAAAGGAGCAACAGAGCCGGAAAGACTTTTAGCCATTTTTGTATTTTCATCAATAGGTTCCTTCCTACTTCTTTGCTTTCGGTTCTAGCATGATTTTTAAAGTGTCTCCTTCTTTTTTCAGTACATAAGCAATATCGGTGATACTTCGTCGAAAAAAGTCGAGTTTCATTTCCATCAATAACCGTTCCATTTCTTTTCGAACCGACTCAGGTAAATGAGAGTCGGTCACTACTTCAATTTTTTGGCTTTTTTGAACTGGGGAACGAGAAAAATCAGAGGATGGAACTTCTGGTTCTTGCCAACCTATGAACATTTCTGAATCACTTCGATTTTTTTGAATCTTTGTCATCCGGACCCCTCCTTTTTCAGTTTGCCTGAGCTCCTAGTTCGTCTTCCTCATTGCGAAGCTCTTCTCGAATCCGAATCATTGCCGGTACTTCTTGTAGGAGTAACAGCTCAATTCCCAAGGTTTTCAAAATTGGGTCCAACCATTGCACTAATTCTGGTCTTTTTACCCCAATACGAGCTGGAAATTCTTGAGCTTTGCTGAATTCATTCAATAAAAACGCTTTTCCTTCTTTCCAAGGTTCATTTTTATAACTGATGACCATCCCTAAAGGAGTTCCCTTGACTCGATCCCCAATGGCCCAAATATAAGGCAACCGAATTCCTTCTTTGGTCACTTGGGGTAGGCTCGGCCAATAAAAACCGTCCAAATCCCAGCTTGTGGAGCCAATCGTTTTTTCAGTGAGCTTTTCCATCTCTTTTTTGGTAAAGCTTAGTGCCTTTGGCCCTTCCACTGCTGGTGGATATTCATACAAATTTTTCCACTCTTTTCCCTCTTGGCGACGAATCAAATAACGACAATTTTCTTCGGGCTTACCAAGGAGCTGCTTTTTCTTGTCTTTTTTGAGTTCCTCAACTAAAGCCAATATT
Organism: Negativicutes bacterium; assembly: GCA_017995975.1. Classification (GTDB taxonomy): domain Bacteria; phylum Bacillota; class Negativicutes; order JAGOZY01; family JAGOZY01; genus JAGOHU01. The sequence goes on along the minus strand of JAGOHU010000044.1, from coordinate 8,125 downwards.
TGTTGGAGTACTACCAGTACTTTTTCCCCTTCCTCTTCGCTAAGTGTGTTTTCTGCATTCCCACTAGAAAAAGCGGAAAAGAGGGGCCAAGAAGTTTTGCCTTTGCAAAGGATTTCGCTGGCTTTGATTTGTTCATACACTTCATCGCTAATTTCTTTTCGACTTACATATTGGACTTGAAATCCTTGCTGAGCCCAAAGCATATGGAGCATATCCACGTCATCTTGGGCAATTCGTTGGTAAAATTCCAAGCCTGCTGCCCCTCGATATCCGGTCAATCCTTTGAAAAGACTATCTTCTTTTTTTGATTCTGCAAAAGCACAAAAATAAATTTCTTTGCTTTCTGATTCTTCAATTCCAAATAAATCTTTTGGGGTCAAGACCTTCCAAGGATTTGCATCTCGAAGAGCTGCAGCTGCTTGATATAATTCATTCCAAATATTTTTCTTACTTTCTGCCATAGTAACTCCTCCTTAATGAGATGCGCCGCAGCACTTCTTGTATTTTTTTCCACTATCACAACTACAAGGATCATTTCGGCCCACTTTTTTGTCTGCCACAATCGTTTCGGCAAAAACGCCAGCTCTTTTAGCTTGGTATTTTTTATAAAATTTCTCCATCATTTTTCGGTCATTCAAATCCACATTCTCCTGCAATGCTTCAATGATAACCGCTTTGTGAGGCTTCCACAAAGTCGGGTCAATCATCCGGCGACGAGCCAAAGGAGCTACTTCTTTTATCTGCTCTAAAATATCGTTTTCTTTACTGAGCAAGCCGACTCTCTGAGCATATTGAAAGAATTGTTCCATAATATCAACTGCCCATTTCAGAGCTGTTACATCCACTACAAACTCTCGTGGCATTCCTTCTAAGAGAACCCAAGCGACTGTGTCTCCATCAAGCTCGGAGAGCGATTTATTTCTTTCCCCTACCGCAATCGTAGAAAAGCCGTGCAATACTGGGTATACCCATAGAATGGCTTCCTCTTTTAGTTTTTTATACTCTTTCGATTTTTCAAAATCTACAGCCCATCGTCGAGCTTCCGCTTCTAATTCTGCCTGAATCATTTCCCAGCTTTTTTGCTCTGCCATCTTCGTCTCTCCTTCTTATTCAGCTACCGCAGTAAGAGCAATGCCCCCTCTAGCTTTTTGGGCTACAGTGACTTTACATTTTTTCGGTTTACAAGCTTCTCTTATATCTGCAGCGATTTGAGCTGCTAAGGACTCACAAAAGGCAGTTTCATTCCGAAAACTCCATAAATAAAGCTTTAAACTTTTGCTTTCGATACACCATTCATCTGGTTGATATTCGATCGTTACTGCTGAAAAATCCGGTTGACCTGTCACAGGACAATGGCTGGTAAATTCATCGGTAGTAAATGTAATGTCACTAACTCCTTTGGGAGCAGGAAATACTTCTAAATTCCGATTGGGTCCATCGACTTTTCTCCCTAAGGCTTGAAATTGATACTGTTCGCTCATTCTAAAGTTACTCTCCTTTTTTTACCTGAATTGACCAATTTTATGAAGTTGAATTCCTAGACGTAGCATTTTCTCAGGATTTTCGGAAATCAATTGGATGGCCTTATCAGCACTTTCCTTTTTTCCACCTTCCACTTGCAGAAAAATTTGTCCGGTTGGAACCTGGTTCCACTGAATTTTTTCCAAAGTGAATTTTTCATCTACTACATATTTTAATTCATTTGCTTCACAATTTAAAGCATAATCACTTTCTGGCTTAGGTGAAGCAGATATCCAGTCTAGATTCCAGTCTTTTGGAATTGGCCGAGTTCCATTCGTCTCAATGGCTACTTGATGGCCCAGCTCGTGAAGCCGCTCGATCAAGGGCTTCAAATCCTGCAAAGTCGGCTCGCCGCCCGTCAAGATCACTCTCTCACAAGGAATCGCTTGAACAAGCTCTTCTTGCTCGATCAAAGGAACCGAGTCGGTCTGCCAAGATTCTTTGGTGTCACACCACTCACAACGTAAATTGCACCCAGCAAATCGAATAAAATAGGCTGGCGTCCCCATAAAGAGTCCTTCTCCTTGCAAACTGTAGAATTTTTCTACTACTGGGTACTTCATGACTCGCTTACCTCAGCATAACTATCGGGAGTCTCCCATAAACGCAATCCCACCAATTGGACTCCAAATCCAGCAAATGCTGGCTCAAGGACATCAAAGAAATGGTTGACCATATTTTCGGCGGTGGGCCGATAAGGAAGTAGTTCGTTTAGGCAATGATGATCCAAAGGATCAATGATTAATTTATGGACGATCGGCTTCAAAGCTCCAAAGTCCATCACCATTCCGTCGCTTGAGCCACCTTCAATGAGCGAATCTCTTCCGATCGTTACTTCTAATTTATAGGTATGCCCATGAAGATTTTGACATTTTCCTTCATGACCGGGCAAATAGTGAGCTGCATCGAAAGAAAAATGGCGAGTAATTGTAATTTTTCTCATTTTGTATTTTCTCCTCTTGATTCTAAATAAGTTTTTAGGCCTCGTTCTCGTAAATGGCAAGCTGGGCATTGGCCACACCCATCGCCAATAATGCCTTGATAGCAAGTAAGGGTCTCTTTGCGTATTTTTTCCAATACTCCAAGTTCATCGGCCATCTCCCAAGTCTGGGCTTTGTCCAGCCACATCAAAGGAGTGTGAATCACAAAGGAATGATCTAGTGCTCGATTGAGAGCCAAATTAGCGGCTTTTACAAATTCGTCTCGGCAGTCTGGATAGCCGCTAAAGTCGGTCTCACAGACCCCGGTAATCAAATGGCGAATCCCTTTACCATAAGCTAAAATCCCGGCAAAAGATAAAAATAACAAATTTCGGCCTGGGACAAAAGTCGTTGGAATCTCACCTTCTACCGATTCTTTTGGTACTTCTTGACTCAGGTCGGTAAGAGATGAGGGAGACAATTGATTTAATAGGCTCATATCCAAAAGAGTCCAAGTCACTCCGAGCTCTTTTGCAATTTTTTCAGCCACTTGAATTTCCTCTTTGTGACGCTGACCATAAGCAAAAGTAACCACTTCTACTTGGCTAAATCTTTCTAGCGCCCAATAGAGGCAGGTAGTACTATCTTGGCCCCCACTAAAAACGACCAATGCTTTTTCATTTTTTAATGACATCTTTCTTCACCTCACAAGGTTTCCTCTTGAAAAGCGTAGGCGTTGTGACTATGAATGGATTCAAAATTCTCACACTCTACTTGAAACCAGCTAATCCCCGGCTGAGCTCGCAGGGTAAGCACCACGTCTCGAACCATATCTTCCACAAATTTCGGATTTTCATAGGCTTTCTCGGTCACATATTTTTCATCTTCTCTTTTGAGAATCGGATAAACCGAGCAACTGGCCTGCGCTTCCAATAATTGGACTAATTCTTCAATCCATAAATAACGGTCTTGATGATTATAGCGGACTCGAACTCGAATTTCGCTACGTTGATTGTGGGCTCCGTAGGTCGAAATTTCTTTACTACAAGGGCACAACGAAGTGACCGGAACAGCCACTTGAAGTACAAAATCTTCCTTCTCATTTCCGAGGGTACCTTCAAAGCGGCAATGGATGCCTAGTAAGCCTTGGTTTTTACTGACTGGAGCAACTTTGGTAATAAAATACTCAAAGTCCATTTCAAAATGAGCCGTCTCAGCTTGCAGCCTTTCTCTCATTTCGATTAAAATTTCCCCAACTGCACGGCTAGATAGCACCTTGTCACTCCAAGGGTGCATCACTTCCAAGAAGCGACTCATATGAGTTCCTTTATATTCTTGAGGCAAATCTACAGTCATACGAATCGTTGCTAGCACCGACTGAAAGCCTCCGGATTTAGTTTCGATTCGGACCGGAAGACGGATTTGACTGACCCCTACCCTTTGAATTGCAATCCCCCGATGATCTGCTTTTCCCTGTACATCTTCCATTTAGATTTCCCTCCTCTTTATTAAAACAACTATTCAGAACTTAATTATAACAGGGGTTGGAAAATCAATCCAGCACCTGACCCAACTCTAGGAGTCTACTGCTTTAAAAGCAAAAAGATGGCCATCGGCCACCTTTTTCAGGTTGTAGACCAAAGCAATATAAATACTATTACACTCGACGGTCATAGAATATTTATTCAAAGTGCCAGAATGATAAATAACTTCATAACACTTTTAGGGTAATTGTTAACAAAGTCTAGTTACAAGGACGTTTCGTGGTTCTCGCGCCTGCATATCGGTATCTACTTTGGGTTGCTTGCAGTTATTCGTAATTTAGATGTACCTTCCCGTAAAACAAGAAAAACTACCTAAGTTTCCGTAGCGACCTTCGTCGCACTCCAACTAAGGCAAGTCTTCCTAATCGTTTTACTAGGGAAGTACATCCGGTAGAAAAAACAGGTTTTACTATAAACAAGCTCCAAAAGATAAAAGACAAATTTTCTCCCTACCAGTCGATCTATCCTTGCTGAATTATGTTCCCCCCCAGATAAATCGTAACCCTTGAGCATGTAGTATTCCCGCTCGCGGCGAATCTGTTGAATTACTACCGTCCATTTTTAAATTGGAGTGATTTAACATTGAGCCGAAGGGAAGTACTACAAGAAAACCGAATAATCGTATGCAATCCAAAATAGGTACAGATATGCAGAAATTTGTAAATAAATAACCTTACATTCTGCTTTCGTACAAATATAGTTGCTTTAGTCGACAATCTGAAAAAGATGGCCATCGGCCACCTTTCAGCTTTTTTAATCAAATTTTTTATTTAACAATCTCATACTGTTAATGGTTACCAAGAAAGTGGCTCCTATATCAGCCAGTATGGCAAGCCACAGAGTCAATACCCCGAAGAATGCGGCCCCAATTGCCAATAATTTCAAGCCCATGGAAAGAGTGATATTTTGCTTAATGATCCCCAAAGTGGCTCGGCTTAAGCGGAATAAATAAGGCAATCGGTGCAGACTACCATCCATCAAGACCACATCGGCAGTCTCGATAGCTGTATCGGTTCCACTCCCTACAGCAATCCCTAAATTGGAAGCTGCTAGGGCTGGAGAATCATTGATCCCATCCCCAACCATTCCGATTGAAAGATTTTGGTCTTGAAATTCTTTGACAATGACTAATTTATCTTCGGGCAAAAGGTGAGCTCGGACTTCTCCAATCCCTGCCTCACTAGCCAATTCATCGGCTGTCTCCTGGCGATCTCCTGTCAAGAGAAGTAACCGGAGTCCTAAAGATTTTACTTCTTCTAATAGATCGGGGATATTTTTTCGTAATGGATCTGCTACTTCCACTAGGCCAATGACTTCATCATTACGAATGACCCACATGGGAGTTCCACTCGGCGCAATTTCTACTCCAACGGGCTTAACGAAGCCTAGCTCTATGAGCCACGCATCATTGCCGGCTCGAATTTTTTCGCCTTGATAAGTACCTTCGATTCCTCGCCCTGGGATAGCTCGAACTTCTTCGACCTGAATTAATTGAACTTCTCTTTTTCTCGTTTCTGCCACAATCGCTTCAGCAAGCAAATGCTCTGACTGATTTTCCAGTCCTCCTAGTAGAGCTAGTAGCTCAGTCTCGGTTCCTTTAAAGGCTTTTATATTTGTTACTTTTGGTTTTCCTACGGTGATCGTGCCAGTTTTATCTAACGCTAAAACATCTAAATTGGCAATCTCTTCTAAATAAGCACCAGCCTTGATCAGTACTCCATTGCGAGCTCCATTGGTAATCCCACTAATCACTGCAATCGGTGTAGAAATCACCAGTGCACAAGGGCAGGCCACCACTAACAATGCTAAGGCTTGATAGATCGAAGGCTCCCATGCATTGCCAAACAATAGTGGCGGAGCCACTGCAATCACGAAAGCAATCACAAGTACTGCCGGAGTGTAGCGACTAGCAAATTTCTCTACTAATTGCTCCACTGGAGCTCTTTGGGACTGAGCTTGACTTACTAAGCGAATCACTTTAGCCAAAGTAGTGTCACCTGCCGCTTTTTCTACTTCCACTTCTAGGACTCCTGCTCCGTTGATCGTTCCTGCATAAACTTTATCACCAATTTCTTTTTCAACTGGAATAGGCTCACCGGTAATTGCTGATTGATCAATTGCAGAACGGCCAGCAATCACTTTGCCATCTGATGAAATCCGTTCTCCCGGCCGAATCCGAATCCGATCACCGATGCCAAGTTCACTCGAAAATACTTCTTCCTCGCCTTGATCGGTAAGTCGAAGTGCTTTGTCTGGGGCGAGAGATAATAAGGAAGATAAGGTTTTTTTGCCTTTTTCTGCACTCCAAGTCTCTAAATATTCAGCAAAGGAAAATAACGCCGCCACTGCCGCCCCTTCTTCCCAGTCTCCCATGAGGGCGGCTCCAATGACTGCCACGCTCATCAAAACCGCCATATTAAATTGGCCCTTTTTCAACGACTTAAATCCTTTAAAAAAGTTACTCCATCCTCCCACAAGAATCCCAATGGCATAAGCACCAATCGAAATCATCGTAAAATCGTTGTAACCCAAAACCCAAGCTACAATCCAAAGTCCACCAGCAAACAATGCACGATAAAGGTCGGTCTTTCCTCCATCATCATGATCATGGTCATGCTTAAAATTAAGCATCGATTCGCCTTCTTCGAGTTCTCGAATTCGATAACCTTCATCATCACCAATCTCTTGGATGGCCGCCATTCGAACTTCACCAACGATATCCAATTCACCAGTAATTGTGTTTAGGTTAGCAGTTTCAACCATAGGAAGCTGCTGGACTCTTTTCTCAAATTTCATTGCACAATCAAGGCAACTAATTCCAGTTACCAGAAAATGATTAGATTTGCGTGTGTTCATAAGTACAACCTCCTTCTAAATAAATTACCAAAGCATAAACTTCCTGATCATTCACTTTATACCAAATGGTTTGCCCATCTCTACGGGGCCTCACGATTCCGGCAGAGCGCAAAAGTCGTAATTGGTGGGATACAGCAGAGGGAGTCATCTCTAAAATCTCCGCTAAATCACAAACACAAACTTCTTCATGAATCAGTACCTGCAATAATTTCAACCGAGAAGGCTCAGCCAACAATTTTAAAAGCTGGCTAATTCTTTCAGTCTCCACTTCAGGCCATAACACTTTTTTTCCTAACTTCACTTTATCTTCATGGTGAACTTCTATGATCTCTTCATTGCATTCTTGCACCATTTTTTCTTTCATTGCACAACCTCATTTCTCTATATGAATATGTGTTCATATATATAATAGCACAAATAAAAAAAAGAGAAAACCCTTTTAGGTTTTCTCTCACAATTTGGCAGGAATACAAACTCTCCAGAGCTGGAATCCTACTATTTAAACATTTCTCGATACTCCAATGGTACCACTCGGTCAAATTCTTCTTTTACTTCTTTTTGAAGCTCTTTATTGGTGAATAAATCATAAGCTGTCATAGCCAAGCCTTTGGCCGCTAGCAAAACCACTTCATCTCCCCGCTCAGAAACAGACGCTTCTCTAAATTCTTTCGAATGTCCATTTACGCTAGGCTCAGCAATTTTCAAGTATTCATGGATCACCGGGATCACCAGTGACACGTTCCCCACATCAGAAGAACCAACTTGCTCTGCCGGATTTGGTAAATTCATTTTTTCTCCCAAGACTTCCATATTTTCTAGAAATGCCATACCCATAGCACGATTGGTATAGCGCTCCGCAAAAGCAGGCTCCCAGACCATACTTACTGTGGCTCCAACTTCATCAGCTGCAGCTTGGGCCAATACTTTAAAGTCTTCCGACATAATTTGAAGGTCTTTCAGAGTATGAGCTCGCAAGAGAAAATCACCCTCTGCTTCTTCGGTAATGATATTGGAAGCAGTCCCGCCATTGATGACGATTCCATTACAGCGAGCCCCAGCAGGCCATATTTCCAATTGAGAAAAAGTACGATTGAAAAGGCCAATCAAAGCAGTCAAAGCATTAATCCCGGTTTCAGGACGAGAAGAATGAGCAGACTTACCAATAAACTTGGCCTTCACTCCCACACAAGCTTTGCCTTGACGATTGATAATAGTATCGGTAGAAGGATGAAACATCAATCCAAAATCCACATCTCGAAAAGCGCCTTGCTCTACCATTGGGAT
>JAGOHU010000043.1 GCA_017995975.1 Negativicutes bacterium | reverse complement strand
CTTTTAAAGGCTCCACATAGTCTTCTGGATTGGTCACCATAAGATGAGCATCAAAAAAGAGTTTGCTATGAGGACGAAGAGCTTTTATCAAGCCAGCTCCAAAAGTAAGATTGGGAACAAAATGACCATCCATAATATCAAGATGAAGCCAATCAGCTCCAGCTTCTTCAATACTTCGAACCTCATCTTGTAATTGACTAAAATCAGCAGCCAATAAGGAAGGTGCAATCTTTACCATTTCTTTTTCTCTCCATTTCTTGGGGGATTTTCTCGTACTTCATTTAAAATCGACCGATAGCTTTCGTATCTCCATTCAGGAATTTCGCCAGTTTCCACAGCTTCTTTCACTGCACAGCCTGGCTCATTGTCATGAAGACAAGTGTTTTTAAACTTGCAATTTGAAGATTGATCTAAAAAATCCGTAAAAAAGCTTTTCGGTTCTTCCAGTTCCCAGTCAGCAAGACTAAGGGATGTAAAGCCTGGAGTATCAGCAATTAAATAATCTTTAAAATAGAGTAACTCTGAGTGTTTAGTAGTATGTCGACCTCGACCAATTTTAGCACTCACCTCGCCAACTTCAAATTCGATTTCTGGAATTAACACTTGAAGTAAGCTTGATTTTCCGACTCCCGAAGGCCCAGCGAGCACATTGGTCTTCCCAGCTAATTCTTTTTCTAACTCTTTTATCCCTTGCTGATTGGCAAGAGATAAATAATGGACTTTATAACCAATCTTTTGATAATAGTCTAACGGCTTTTCAGCCCCTTCTGGCTGGTCATACAAATCCATTTTTGTCATACATAGGACAACCTCTAATTCTTGAGCTAAAATTTGAATCAAAAAGCGATCAAAAATTCCAACTGAATAATTAGGTTGTTGATAAGAACAGACCAAGATCACTTGATCGATATTAGCAATTGTAGGGCGTTTCAGCACTGAGTAACGAGGTAAAATTTCTTCAATGATACCTTGATTTTCGTTTGTAACAGATATTTTTACTAAATCGCCAGTCAGAATATCTGGTTTGTCTTTCTTGAACCGACCTCGCAATTTACATTCAATTAACTTATTTTCACTTCTCACATAATAAAATCCATTATATGTTTTTATAATTCTTCCTTCGAGCACTCCACACCTACTTCTCTGAGACCAATTTCCCATTTACCATGAAGCTGACTTTCTCATCCCTTTGAATTTCAAAAGACTTCTCAATTTTTTCACCTTTTTTCACTGATTTTGAGAATAGCTCTTGCTCCCCATTGGCAGTTTGTTTTAAAAAACGAATCTCCTCTTTCTCATCTTGCACTTCATAAGAGAAACTTACTTGTTTTTTCCCAGTAGTTGCAACAGTCAGTTGGACTTTCCCCCCATTCACCATCACTGTGGCTGGATCAGGAGTTTGGCTAATGACTGAATTATTTTTCTGATTCGAATTCGATTGTTCCGAGATTGTTACATCTAAGCCAAGATTTCTTAAAATATTTACTGCATCGCCCTGATCTTTGCCCCGTAGATCAGGCATCGAAATACTTCCCTCTTGATTTATCGTCACATGAATTAGCGATTTCTTGTTCACCAGATCACCGGCCCGAGTATCTTGAGCTAAGATAACTCCAGCTGGCTTAGTTGAATCTAACCCTTTTACTACATTTCCTAAAGCCAGATTCGATTTGGTTAAAGCATTCTCAGCTTCTTTTATCGAAAGACCAAGTAATGAAGGAACTTTTATTTTTTCACTATTCCCTCCAACAACCAAAGTAATGGTTCTGCCTTTTTTTACTTTTGCATTCTCCACTGGAGTTTGCTTAATGACTTTACCTAATTCGGCTTTCGAGTCCAAACTTTGGGATATCTCAACTTTAAGACCTAAGCTTTCAAGCTTTTTCACCGCTTCTTCTTGGGTCATTCCTTCGACTTTCGGCACACTGACCTCATCTATACTAGGACCTGATAGGAAATAAAACACCCCACCAAAACTAAATAGGAAAAGTAAAACCAAAGCGGGAATCCAATAGCTTTTTTTGACTTTTCGCTCTTCCGACATTTTGGAAAATTTGGACATCGGTGGAACAAATACCTCTTTTGGAGAGGATTCTATTGGTTCTTGAACCGAAGGTTTGGACTTTTTCACCATTTCTCTTTGCATGGCAACCCCACCAAGAGAATAGTAAGCTTCTGTTAAGTCACGAATCAAATCCTCGGTTGATGAGTATCGATAATCTGGGTCTTTTTCCATCAATCGGTCTACAATTTGGCATACTTTTAGAGGTAATCCACTGTGAGATAATGCAAGCGGAACCGGATATTCTTGAACATGCTTTAGCGCAATCGAGACAGGATTTTCTCCATCAAAAGCCTTATTTCCAGTCAACATCTCATAAAGAACCACTCCTAGAGAATAGAGATCAGACCGAAAATCTATTATTTTCCCTTGAGCTTGCTCCGGCGAAAGATAATGAGCTGTCCCCATAACCTCTTGAGCCCCAAAGACGAGAGTCGAAGTACAAGAAGTAACTCGTGCAATACCAAAATCAGTGATTTTAGCATGACCGTTATTAGAAATTAAAATATTTTGTGGTTTTATATCACAATGCACAAAGCCTTGAGCATGAGCAACTTTCAAACCCTCTGCAATATCGAGAGCAATAGACACACTTTCTTTGGGGCTGAGTAAACGCTCATCTAATTCATCTTTTACAGTATGAGCTCCAACTACATACTCCATTACAATATAGTAATGGCCTTGGTCTTCACCTACATCATAAATTCCAACAATATTGGGATGAACGAGTCGACCAGCTGATTTGGCTTCTCTTCGGAAATTTTCAATAAAAGTTTGATTTGTAGCTAGGCTTTCATGAAGAATTTTGACTGCAACTTCTCTTTCTAGCTTCATATCATAAGCGAGGTATACATCAGCCATCCCGCCAGTTCCAACAAGTTGCTTTAATTGATATCGACTATTCAGGAGTGAATTTATCACGCATAACCGCTCCTATCTTATGATTCTATCCAAAGTAGTACTCCAGTAATATTGTCTTTCCCACCAGCCAGGTTTGCTTTTTCAATCATTTTTTCTAAAGGATTTTCTTCTTTGAGAATTTCCAACATTTCTTTTTCTTCGATTAAATCATACAATCCATCGCTACAAAGAAAAATCATATCGCCTCTAAAAAGAGATATCTCACCAGTATCAACTACTACATGGTCTTGAACTCCCAAAGCACGAGTCAGTACGTGACTCTTATTTCCATTTTGAGGGGATAACGTGTGATCTTTAGTAATTAACTTACCTCGGCCATCTTGAATCAGGTAAATGCGACTATCGCCGACATGAGCCCAATATAGAATTTGATTGGCTAGATAAGCCACGCTTAAAGTAGTCCCCATTCCACTCAGAGCAGGATCTTCTTTGCTTCGTGAAAAAATTGCCTGGTTTGCTTTTTCAACTGCCGAAATCATCCAACCTTTTATATCCTGATCCGAAGGATTCTTAACTTCAGTTAGATTCTCTTCGAGTGTTTGGATTGCAATTTGGCTCGCCTCTAGGCCGCCGTGGTGCCCCCCCATCCCATCTGCAACAGCAGCTAAATAAGGGATTTTTAGAAGGAATAAATCTTCATTTCGTTCACGGACTTTTCCAATATCTGTAAGCCCATATCCTTTAATCACTTTTATTCCTCCTTTTTAGTCGAATTAAATCTCAATTGGCCACAAGCCGCATCAATATCTTTTCCCATTTCTTTTCGGATGCTTACGGTAATATGATTGGTCTCCAATATTAAAGCGAAAGCTTTGATTGCTTCCGGCTTGGAACGCTGGAAGTTTTTTTCTTCTACTGGGTTGTAAGGAATCAAATTTACACTAGCTAATTGCCCTCTGACCAATTGAACTAATTTTTGAGCATCTTCTGGACGATCATTTAGTCCATCAATTAATAAGTACTCATAGGTAATTCTTCGGCCCGTTTTATTTGCATATTTGCGAGCAATTTCTATCAATTCTTCAATCCGAAACTTCTGATTAACCGGCATGATTTGATCTCTCACTTCATTGGTTGAAGCATGAAGCGAAATCGCCAAATTGATTGGAATTTCTTCTTCCATTAATTTTTGAATCCCATCGACCAGCCCACAGGTCGAAAGAGTCACACGACGATAACTAAAATCAAAGCCATCTGGATCATGGAGGTTCTTTAAAAATTTCATCACTTCTGTGAGATTTTGTAGAGGCTCACCAGTTCCCATCAATACCAGATTATCGAGCTTCTTCCCTTCGCTTAGCAGTTCTTTTTCGGCAATTCGAATCTGCCCCCAGAACTCTCCAGCTGTTAAATTGCGTTCAAGTCCATTTAGAGTAGAAGCGCAAAAAGAGCATCCCATCGCACAGCCAGCTTGGGTAGAGATGCACAAACTGTTGCCATAATATTGGCGCATAAGTACCATCTCGATCATAGCACCATCCTCAAGCTTCAGTAGCCACTTAACCGTATTTTCTTGTCTCGACACTTGTTTTTGAGCTACCTTTAGAGAGGATAATTGACAATTTTCTGTTAAATTTTGACGCATCTCTTTTGAAAGATTCGTCATTTCTGAAATATCTAGAATGGATTTAGAAAATATCCATTGATAAATTTGTTTACCTCGAAAGGCCGGCCATCCTAATTGACCCACCATATCTTTTAATTCCTCTTTACTACAACTGTCTAAATATATCATTTTCTACCCTTTCTTCTTTAAGATTGCAGCAAAAAATCCATCTGTATTTGTTTTATGAGGCCATAATTTCAGATACTTTTCACCAAACTTATTGTGTCCCACTGCTTGTTCGACCGGAATCAATTGGAACTCGGTATTTTTTTCTAAGAATTTCTCAATCACTTGTTCGTTTTCTTCTTTATTCAAAGTACAAGTACTATATACTAATGTCCCTGATGGCTTTAGTACTTTAGAAGAAGATGTTAAAATAGCTAATTGTAGTTTGGAAAGTTCTTTGATTTGCTGCTCCGATTTACGCCACCGCACATCAGCCCTACGTTGAAAAGTTCCAAGGCCTGAGCAAGGTACATCGGCTAAAATGCGGTCATAAGTTTCGCCAGTTTCTTCTATTTTGGTACCATCTCCCAGTTGAACAAAAATAGAAGATAAATTTAAGCGCCGAGCATTATCCCGAATTAAATCCAACTTATGTTCGTAAATATCTCGGGCAATTACTTTGCCTTGATCTTTCATTAACTGGGCCAGATGAGTTGATTTCCCTCCTGGAGCTGCACAAACATCTAATACAATTTCACCCACTTGAGGATTTACCAAATGAGAAATCAACTGAGCCCCTTCATCTTGAATCGTTGCCCGGTCCGAGCGCAGTACTTCTGACTTCCCTAACGGTGGGTGAGAAAAAACTTCAATCCCGTCAGGTGATAATTCCGAAGCTGCACAAACGAACCCTTCTTCTTCCAGAGAACTCAAACATTCTTCTACTGAATTTTTAAGAGTTTGTACACGAATCCCAAGGGTGGGCGCTCCATTATTATGGATTAACAATGTTTCGGCTTCGTCAAAACCAAACTCTTCATACCATCGCTTCACTACCCACACAGGATGATAATATTTTCTGGCTAAATATTTGATTGGCTCAGTTTCCGGAGAGGGCCAAACTACTTTTTCAGGCTCTCTCACTGCGGTCCTCAAAACTCCATTAACCAGTTTGGCTGTTCCGCCATGACCATATTTTTTAGCTAACTCAACTGCCTCATTGCAAGCTGCTGATGGTGGTGTTTTATCAAGAAAAAATAACTGAAAAAATCCCATCCGCAATATATTTGCAATAATGGGATCAATTTCTCTTAATGGACGGTTTAAATAGAAACTAAGCATCCAATCCAAAGTACCCCAAGCTTTTAAAGTTCCTCGGGTTAGTTCAACTGCAAAGCTCCGCTCTTGTCCTTCCAAATTCACTTTTCGATGTTGTTTATCTAAGGCGATATTTGCATATGCCCCTTCATTAATGACCTGATTTAATACCTGCAAAGCCCATTCTCTTGCCTTCAAATCGATTTCTCCTCTATTAAAAATTCGTGAATTGCCGCCTTCACTTCATTGATATCAACATTAGTATTTACGCAAGGCCCAAAAGGGCGATTGTTGAGTACACCAAATACGGGAATCGGAAACACATCACGAATCCCACTAATCAAATCCCTCTCACAAGCAATCGCTAAGATGGCTTTGGGACGAGCTTCTTTTACTCTTTTGCGAGCCAAAGTGCCTCCTGTGACAATCGCTACTTCTACACCCATCTCTTTTTCAATGGCTGCCAAGTCGCCTACATTGCATTGACCGCATCGTTTACAATTTTGAGTATCCATAGTGACTTTGAGCCCACAAGTATCTTTTTGGATACAATGAGGCACTAAAATAAGAATCTCATTTGCACGGAGTTTTATTTTTTTCTTTTTAAAAATATAGTTTGAAAATTGAATCGCTGCTTGAGATACCTTCTCATGACAACCTACCAATCGAGCAAAGCGAAAGGCAATTCCAAAAGAGCCAGATACAATTTTCCAACCCCAAATTGAAAGAAGTGATACCTTATTTGAACTAAACAAAGCAATTAAAGCAATCAAATTCCAGGCTAAGAATAAAATCCCGCCATAGTAAACAGCTTGCCACAACACCATAGAGACCTCTTTTAAGCGAGGCTCCATCAACCAGACCAAAGTGGCACAACCAATAATTAACACTAAAATCACTGCACCTACAGGTCCGAAAAACCATCCTAAAGAAGCTTTCTCTTGTCCGATACAGTTATTGCAATTTTTTTCCATTTTTTCTCCTCTATTGAGCCTCAAAAGAACTGGAGGCATCAAATTTTTGACCTCGCCCCCATTGAATTCCACTCATTTTAGCTTTAGATTGTGGTTGTACTTCCAGTAACGTCAGTAAACCTTTTCCAGTAAATACCTGAAGTTTATCCGAGTCAAATCTTATTTCACCCAAATTCCCTTGTCTATTATTTTCCTCAAAATCACTTTTCCAGATTTTGATTCGTTGCCCTTGAAAATAAGTATAACAACCAGGCCAGGGATTAAAAGCTCGAATCTGATTATGAAGCTCTTCTGCACTTCGGTTCCAATCTAATCGCTCATGCTCTCTCGTAATCAAAGAGGCATGAGTTGCCTTCAAATGGTCTTGAGCCTTTGGCTTTACTACCCCTGACTCTAGCCCTCTTAAGGTTTTTAATAATAGTTCAGCCCCATCGATCTTCAATTGGTCGTGTAGCTCTCCCATCGTCATATGAGGATCGATTTCTCGTTCAGAGGTTGCTAAAATATCGCCAGTGTCCATCCCTTCATCTAAAAGCATTGTAGAAACACCAGTTCTGGTTTTACCTTGATAAATAGCCCAATGAATCGGAGCAGCTCCACGAAGCTCTGGTAAGACCGAGCTATGGACATTAATGCAACCAAAAGGAGGAATCTCAAGAATTTCGATAGGTAGTATTTTCCCATAAGCCACTACAACGATCACATCTGGTTTTAAGTTCGATATCATCTCATAAGTTTCTTGGTTTCTGATTTTATCAGGTTGAAAAACAGAAATATTGTTTTGTAGAGCCACCTCTTTTACTGGTGGTGCCGCAAGTTGATTACCTCGGCCTTTTGGTCGGTCTGGTTGGGTAAAGACACCAACCACTTCAAAATGAGAATCTTTCACTAAAGCTTCTAAAGTGGGAACTGCAAAATCAGGAGTTCCCATAAATAATACTCGCATCACTCTTCATCATCTCCTGCTGATTCGGGTTCTTGTTTGTAGAGTGCTTCGGCTCGATCCAGATATAAAACCCCATCTAAATGATCAATTTCGTGTTGCAAAGCTCGGGCAAGTAGACCCTCACCAGTTACCTTTACTTTTTTTCCCTTACTATTGATACCACCAACAGTAACTTGTAAAAACCGAGTGACATCGCCATAAAAACCGGGAACACTAAGACAACCTTCAACACCTACTTGCTCACCAACTTCGTCGATGATCACAGGGTTTATAATTTCGAAAGGGCCATCTCCCATATTCAGCACAATCAGTCTTACATTTTCTCCCACTTGAGGCGCAGCCAGACCAACCCCCTCAGCTTCTGCCAGGGTATCAAACATATCTTGAATTAATTTTTTTATATTTTTATCGATTTTTGATATCGGATTGGATTGCTTTTTTAAAATCGGATTTCCTACTTTTAAAATTGGTAATACTGCCATTTTTCTACTCCCTTTGAAGTTTATTTTCTCTATTGTAGCATATTTAGAAAATTTTCACTGGATCTCTATCAACTACAAAAACATTTAAATATTTTTCGCCCAATAAATATAGTTGTTCTGTTAATTTTTCTGGTTCTTTTGTTTTTAGCAAAATATTTTGATACCACCGATTCTGAGTTCGCTGGTATTGTAAAATCTCAGGATAAGGCCCCAGGGCCTCGGTATATTCAGACAGACTCAAAAATTCTTCCATCATCTTAAAACCAATCTTACGAACTTCATCTTCCGAAGAGTGATAAATAGTTATCTTAAATAAACTTGAAAAAGGCGGATTGGTTAAAGCGAGCCTTTCCTCAAGTTCTCTCGTAGCAAAATCAATATAATCTTGCTTGGCTGCATCAATAATTGCAGGTTCATTGGCCGAATAAGTTTGGACAACGACTTTACCCTTTAAATTGCCTCGACCAGCTCGACCAGCCACCTGGGTCAGTAAAGAAAAAGTCTGCTCAGTTGCCCGAAAGTCAGGCATATGAAGCACCGTATCTGCCGAAATGACTCCAATTGCAGTGACATTTGGTATATCATGCCCTTTAGCCACCATTTGAGTGCCAATCAAAATATCAATGTTTCCAGATCGAAAGGATTCCAATATTTGTTCAGCCGAACCTTTTCGGCTCGTAGTATCTCGGTCTAGCCGAGCAATACGAGCTGACGGAAACATCGCTTTAGCAAGTTCTTCAACTTTTTCAGTACCAGAACCAAAAAATTTAATATAAATACTTCCACAACTTGGACAGATATCTGGAACAGGCTCTGAGCGATGACAATAATGGCACTCTAGCGATTTACGCCCTTGATGGTAAACCATTGATATGTGGCAATCAGGGCATTCGGCCACATAGCCACATTCACGACACATTACAAAAGTTGAATAGCCGCGTCGATTCATCAATAAAATGCATTGTTCCTTTTTCTCCAGGGTTTCAGTAATCAATCCTTGCAAAGGAAGTGAGAAAATAGAACGATTACCTCGCTTCAATTCTTCTCTCATATCTACAATAGATACTTCGGGCAATTCACTATCTCCAATTCGCTCGGGCAAGCTCAATAAAGTAGCTTCCCCAATTTGAGTTCGATAGTAGGATTCCAGAGACGGAGTTGCACTACCTAACAGCAACACCCCATTTTCAAGACGAACTCTCTCTCTTGCCACATCTCTGGCATGATAGCGGGGAAATTCTTCTTGCTTGTAGGTAAACTCATGCTCTTCGTCCAAAATAATTAACCCAATATTTTTTACAGGAGCAAAAAGAGCCGAACGAGCTCCAATCACGATATTGGCCTCGCCTTTTTGTACTCTTTTCCAGGAAGTTCGCTTTTCCCCCAAAGACATCCCACTATGGAAGATTGCGATTTCATTGCCAAATCTTTCGCTAAATCGTTTTACACTCTGGCCAGTCAAAGCAATCTCAGGAATTAAAACAATAACTCCTTGGTTTTGAGAGAGAGCTTTTTCGGTTGCTTGCAGATAGATTTCAGTCTTTCCACTCCCAGTCAAACCATAAAGCAAATATTCGTCATATTGATGGCTGGACTGAGATTCTTCAATCTTATTCAAAGCTTCCTGTTGATGTTTGTTCAACTGAAGATGACTTAATTTAGCACTATGAGTTTCAGATGGATTTTCTAAGACTTCATTTTCTTCAATCCATTTTTTTTCCAATAAATTTTTCAAAGTGGCCAAACTAATTCCTTGTAAGGTAAGTTCTTTTTTCTCTTTACCAGAATCTTGGAGTGATTCTAATAATTTTTTTTGAGTTGTTCCTTTTACTTTTTCGGCCAACAAAGTTTCGCTTCCGAGAGAAGTCAAAGAATACCAATACTCTTTTCGTACTCGGCTCACTCGATAAAATTCTTTTTCGTTTAGTAAAATTTTCTTTTTATTCCACTCCATCACAAGTAAAAGAATCTTTTCTCCAAAATTTTTTTTTACTTGATCTACCGAAACAGAACCTTTTTTTTGAATCCACTCCGCAAGAGCCAACTCTTCACCTTCAAAGTGACTCCTATCAAAATCGGGGTTTAAGGAAAATTTATGCCGCTCCTTACCTTCTTTACCACCAGGAACAAATAATTTCAACGCATCTCCGATTGTTGCAAAATAGCGTTGAGCAAACCACTCGGCCAATTTGATGTCAATTGGAGAGTAAAAAGAGGAGTCATCTAATATATTTTCAATTTTTTTGGGTTCATATTCAAAAGTGGTATCTAATGGAACCTCGGAAGTAGAGAGGATAACCCCTTCTACTTTTCGATTGCCAAAAGGAACAACCACTCGCCATCCAGACGAAATAAATGAAAATTGAGCTGGTATTTCGTAGGTAAATAAAGTATCTTTTTTCTTTGTTGGAACTTGTACCCAAACATCAGCTAACAATCTCATTTTACAGCTCCTTAAAAGAAAATAGACAGGATCATCTCCTGTCTACTTAAAATATCATATTTCCTTAGGAAGAGAAACTATTTTATAAGCCTGCTTCTTTTTTCAGAACATCTACTTTATCCAGTTTTTCCCAAGGTAGATCAATATCAGTTCTTCCAAAATGACCATAAGCAGCAGTTTGACGATAGATAGGACGTCGTAAATCCAATGCTTTTATGATTCCAGCTGGACGGAAGTCGAAATGTTTCTTTACCCAATCTTCGATTTGAGTATCTGAGAATTTTCCGGTCCCAAAAGTATCAATTCGTACTGATACTGGATGAGCTACTCCAATGGCATAAGCCAACTGAAGTTCACATTGATCAGCCAAACCAGCAGCTACCACATTCTTCGCCGCATAGCGAGCTGCATAAGC